>JBIJCH010000221.1:0-4689 GCA_044344815.1 Flavobacteriales bacterium
GATATCGGGCCATGCGGGACTGCGCGACTGGCTCACCACGCATGGGTATCCGGAGCTGGGCATCTTCACCTTCGCCCTGCGGAACAAGCCCGACGCGCGCAAGTGGCTCCTGGACAACGGGCATCCGCACCTGCTGGCGGTGATCACCGGCGTGGAGGGCGATAAGCAGGCTTTGCAATGGCTCGACCGCCACGGCATGCACGTGCTGAACCAGCTTGCCCTGGCCGGTGACGGTGATGAGGCGGCCTTCCAGTGGCTGGTGGACCGGGGCCACCGGGAGCTCGCGGTGATCGGCCGCAAGATCCACAAGGTGAAGACCGACATGGACGAGGACTACCGCGACCCGCACAAGTACCCGAACCGCTGAGGGCCGGACCTACGCGGCCGCATCCTCCGCCTGCAGGCGCCGGTGGGTGCGCACAAGCTGCGCGAACAGGACCAGGTCGATCACCGTATGGGCCACCATGGGTCCGAGCAGGCCTTCTTCGCGGGCCAGCACGCCGATGCCGCACATCGCCAGCGTGAGGAAGGCCCCGTAGGCCAGCATGCGGCGGTCGCGGGGGTCGAGGTAGCCGTGGATGCCCACGAAGAGCACGGCGGTGGGCACGATGCCCAGCCAGTGCTGCAGCGCGCCGCGGAAGAACAGCTCCTCGCCCACCCCCGCGCACACCGACAGGAAGAGGCGGTCCTGCCAGCGCAGCACCCGTCCGCCGATGCGGCGTGCGAAGCGCTCGTCCAGGTCGCGCATCCATGGGCTGCGCACCAGGGTGCGGGCCAACAGGCCGATCAGCGCTCCGGACACGAGCCCCCAGGCCACGCCGCGCCACCAGGGACCCGTGCCCGGCAGCACCTGCGCGAGGTCGCGTTCCTGCACAACAGTGATGAGCAGCGCTCCGCCCGCGCCGAACACGAGCAGGGTGAGCCCGCCGAGCAGCAACGCCATCCAGCGGGGCCCTCCGCCACCGGCCTCAACCGCGGGCCTCATCGTCCTCCTCGGGCTCGTCGCCCGCAGCGCCCATCATGGAGTTGAAGAGGTCGCTGAAGCTCACGCGGTCCACCAGCATGCTGCGTCCGATGCGGCTGTGCTCGGCGAGACCGTGCAGCACGAACTCGCTCCACAGCAACACCTCCTCCTCGTCGAGGTAGGCATGATGCGCCTTCACCAGCTCGTGAAGGCCGGGCACCGACCGGAGCGCAAGGTGATGGTCCTTCGAAGGCGCATCCAGCAGCAGATCGCAGGCCTCCCCATCGAAGTGGGCCACGATGGCGGCGTAGGGGTCCGGGCGCTGCTTCTGCTTGCGGGCCTTCACGGGGTCCGGGAACAGTTCGGCGAACACGTTGCGCACGGCCAGACCCAGCAGGTGCTGAGCGACCTTCTCGGGTCCCTCCTGCTCGCCCTCGTACACCAGCTCGATCTTGCCGGTGATCGCGGGCACCACGGCCTGCAGGTCGCCGATGCGGGCCACGGTGCGCTCCTCCCCGTTGCGCAGGGCGCGCAGTTCCGCCGCGCTGATCACGCTCTCCAGCGCGCTGATGGTGAGCCGCGCGCTCACGCCGCTCTTCCGGTCCACGAACTCGCTGTCGCGAGCCTCCAGGGCGATGCGCTCGATGAGCACACGGACCAGGTCGGGCACGCGCACCCGCTTGACCTGTTCCTGCGGTGAGCGCACCTCCTGTTCCGTGATGCGCATGCCGAGCTCGATGGTGGGCGGGTAGTGCGTGAGGATCTGGCTCTGGATGCGGTCCTTCAGCGGGGTGATGATGGCGCCGCGGTTGGTGTAGTCCTCGGGGTTGGCGGTGAACACGAACTGGATGTCGAGCGGCAGTCGCAGCTTGAAGCCGCGGATCTGCACGTCGCCCTCCTGCAGGATGTTGAACAGCGCCACCTGGATGCGCGGCTGCAGGTCGGGCAGTTCGTTGATGACGAAGATGCCGCGGTGGCTGCGGGGCACCAGGCCGAAGTGGATCACCCGCTCATCGCTGTAGTCAAGCTTCAGGTTGGCCGCCTTGATGGGGTCGCTGTCGCCGATGAGGTCGGCCACGGTGACATCGGGCGTGGCGAGCTTCTCGGTGTAGCGGTCGCTGCGGTGCACCCACGCGATGGGCGTGTGGTCGCCGTGGATGGCGATCTGTTCCCTGGCGTGGCGCGAGATGGGCGCGAGCGGATCGTCGTTGATCTCGCTGCCGGCGACAACGGGCATCCACTCATCCAGCAGCTGCACCAGCGAGCGCGCCATCCTGGTCTTGGCCTGCCCGCGCAGACCGAGCAGGTTGATGCTGTGGCCGGCGAGGATGGCCCGTTCCAGCGCGGGCACCACCGTGTGCTCGTAGCCGTGGATGCCCTCGAACAGCGGCTGCTTCGCCTGGATCCGCACGATGAGGTTGGCGCGGAGCTCCTCTTTCACGCTGCGCGACCGGTAGCCGTTCTGTTTCAGTTCGCCGAGTGTGGAGGGCTGTTTCATCTGTTGGGGCGTTGGGGCGAATCATGACGCGCCCGTACTCTTGCCATATCAGGAGGCCTTGCGGTTGGTGGTGTGATCGCGGAACACCATGTCCGCGAGCCCTTGCAGGCCGGTGTAGAACGCGCGGCCCTGGTTCGCCTCGGTGAACTTCTCGATGAAGCGCTGCAGGTAGTTGTCGCGCGCGATCATGAAAGTGGTGATGGGGATGCCGGCCTTGCGCGCCCGCACGGCGGCATCGAGGCAGCGCGCCACGATGTGGTCGTCGAGCCCGAAGCTGTTCATGTAGTACTCGCCGTTGCGCTTGATGCAGCTGGGCTTCCCATCGGTGATCATCACGATGCGGCGGTTGCGCACCTTCCGGCGGCGCAGGATGTCCATGGCGAGCTCCAGCCCGGCCACGGTATTGGTGTGAAAGGGCCCCACCTGCAGGTAGGGCAGGTCCTTCAGGCTCACCTGCCAGGCATCGTTGCCGAACACCACGATATCGAGCGTGTCCTTGGGGTAGCGCCGCTTGATGAGCTCGGCGAGGGCCATGGCCACCTTCTTGGCCGGGGTGATGCGGTCCTCGCCGTATAGGATCATGCTGTGGCTGATGTCGATCATGAGCACGGTGGCGCAGGCGCTCTGGTGCTCGGTCTCGATCACCTCCAGGTCGTCCTCGCTCAGCCGCAGCTCATCCAGCCCGCGCTGCTGGGCGTTGCGGATGCTGTCGCTCATGGCCACCTGCTCGATGCGGTCGCCGAAGCGGTAGCTGCGCCGGTCGCTGGTGGCCTCATCGCCCTGGCCGGTGCGCCGCAGCGCATGGTTCCCGCGGTCCACCTTCTTCAGCTTGCCGAACACCTGCTCCAGGGCCCGCTCGCGGATGAGCTTCTCGGCCTTGCCGGTCAGTGGGGCCTTGCCCCCCTTCGTGGGCGTTCCGAGCATGCCTTGCTTCCGCAGGTCGGCCTCGAACTCCTTGCGGCCGTAGTCCTTGGAGTAGAAGCCATGCTCCTTGTCCAGCTGGTCCATCCAGTCCAGGGCCTCCTCCACATCGCCGCTGGTGTGCGTAAGAAGCTCCAGGAACAGGGGCAGCAGCTTCTCGAAGGGCGAGCGGTCGTCCTGGGGGGGTATGAACTTCGCGAAGCGGTGGCCTAGCATGATGCGCAAGGTAACGTTGGCCGCTGCGGAGGTGTTCGCCGCCAAAGCGAAGCCCCGGCCGATCGGACCGGGGCTTCGGCATGGGGTAAGGTGCGATCAGCGGGCCACCTGGAAGCGGCCGGTACGGATGCCATCGCCATCGGTGATGCGCACCGTGTAAAGGCCGGCGGGCAGTCCTTCGACCGGCACGGTGTGCAGGCTTGCGGCCTGGAGCACACGACCCAGCACCACGCGACCGGCCGCGTCGAACACCTCGCACAGGGCCTCACGCTCCACCGCCACGGGCAGGTAGAGCACATCCGTCGCGGGGTTCGGGAAGCCCGTGAAGAAGACCGGCGCCACCTCAGCCTCGGCGAGGCCCACGTCGCCCTGGCCGTACATCCAGTCGTTGCTGTAGGTCACGCTCCACGCGCCGCCGGAGATGCTCACGGAGTCCACGAGCAGGCGCAGCACCGGATAGCGCACCGTATCGGTATAGAAGCTCGTGATGTTGGTGCGGCGTTCGATGTTGGCGATGCCGCCCTGGTCGAGGGTGACCTTGCGGACACGCACGCGCAGCACGTCATCGATCTCCACGGCGGGAAGCTCCAGCGTCCCGTAGCCATCGGCGTTGCCGGTGATGGACACGGTGCGCAACACGCTCAGGCCGGCCACCGTGTAGCTGGCGGAGCCCGCATCGGTCCATGTGCTGTTGTAGGTGAGCGGATAGGCCAGTTCCTTCACCGCATCGGTGTAGGGGAAGGTGGCCAGGGCGGTGCGCTCACCCACCAACTGCAGGCCGGCGGCATCGCTGCTCCAGAACAGGGTGTCGGTGCCGCCATCGGTGGAGAGCACCTCGCAGCCGGTCATGATGCCGGAGGTGGGCGTCTCGGACGGGGTGAGCATGCGCATGTCGCGGGTGGAAGACTCCAGCAGCATCCAGCATCCGTAGGTCTCGTTGGGGCCGGCCGAGGTGAGGATGGAATCGGCGGTGCTGCGCGACAGGGCGTGCACGTCGCCCGGGATGGGGGCGTTGTTGGCCTCGGTGAGCGTGGGCTGGGCGGCTGCCGAAAGCCCGGCGAGCAGGGCAAGGGGAAGGATGTGTAGGCGT
>JBIJCH010000222.1:0-4674 GCA_044344815.1 Flavobacteriales bacterium
CGGGATATTCCAGTCGCATCGGTGATGCAAAGGTAGTCCCGGTGTGCGGCGGGCGCGGGTAACTTCGCCACCCCTGCCATGCGCCACGCCCTGCTCTTCCCTTTCCTTCTGGCCTGCTCGTTGGGTCTTGCACAGGACCAGCCCTCGAAGGCCGAACAGAAGGCGGTGGCGCTGCTGGCCAAGGGAAAGCCCTACAAGGCGCTGGCCATCTGCGCCGACCACCTGGACCGTGGACGGGTGGAGCCGCGGTTCCATCTGATCCGCGCCGAAGCCTACAACAGCATCGGCGAGCCCCTCAAGGGCGAGGCGGCGGCGCGCCTGGCCCTGGCGCACGATCCGCGCTCCGTGAACGCCCTGCTGCAGCTGGGCATCGCCGAGCAGGGGCTGGGGCGCAACGACAGCGCCGCCGTGCACCTGCAGCGCGTGATGGACCTCGGGCCCTCGCCCAAGGCAGCCTACCACATGGCCCTCACGCGGCAGCAGCAGCGCGACCCGGCGGCGGCCTTGAACATCCTGGACGGACCGCTGGCCATGGCGGCCGCTCCGGCCGACCGCGCGCGGGCGGAACGCATGCGGGGCGAGTGCCAGGCGCAACTGGGCGACACCGCCGCCGCCTCGGCCTCCTTCGAACAGGCCCTCGCCCTTGACGAGCGCGACCCCGTGACCTGGAACAGCCGCGGCTTCCATCGCTACGCCTCCTTCGGCGACCATGCGCGGGCCGTGCGCGACTACGACCAGGCCATCAAGCTGAACCCGAACTACGGCTACGCCTTCAACAACAGGGGCTGGAGCCTGTACAAGCTCGGCGAGGTGGAGAAGGCGTTGAAGAACATCGACCTGTCGCTGCGCAAGCGCCCGGACAACCCGTACGCGTACCGAAACCTGGGGGTGATCAGGCTGGAACAGGGCCAGGTGAAGGAGGGCTGCCAGGCGCTGCGCACCGCGCTCGACATGCGCTACACCGCGCTGTTCGACGACGAGGTCGAGCGGCTCGTGGCGGAACGTTGTCCGGCCCAGCCCCCGCCCCCGGTGCAGCCTCCCTCCAACGCCCCCGCACCGCGCAGCAACGCCCCCGACAAGCCCGCCACCCCCCGCAACGCTCCCTGAACCCATGACAACCACGCCCACCAGCATGATGCGCCCCGATGCCCTCAAGGATCGCGTGGTCGTGGTCACCGGCGGCGGTACCGGCCTTGGCCGAAGCATGGCCCGCGAGTTCCTTTCCCTGGGCGCCCGGGTGGTCATCACCAGCCGCAAGCAGGATGTGCTGGACAAGGCCGCCGCCGAGCTGGCCGCCGAGACCGGGGGCGAGGTGCTCGCCGTGGCCTGCGACGTGCGCAAGTACCCGGAGGTGGAGCAGTTGGTGGAAAAGGCCGTGGAGCGCTTCGGCCGGGTGGACGCCCTGGTGAACAACGCTGCCGGCAACTTCATCAGCCCCACCGAGCGCCTCAGCAGCAAGGCCTTCGAGGTGATCATCGACATCGTGCTCATGGGCACCGTGAACTGCACGCTGGCCTTCGGGAAGCACTGGATCGCCAGGGGCGAGCGCGACAAGGCCGTGCTCAACATCACCACCACCTACGCCTGGACCGGAAGCGGTTACGTGGTGCCCAGCGCGTGCGCCAAGGCCGGTGTGCTGGCCCTCACCCGGTCGCTGGCCGTGGAATGGGCCCGTTACGGGATACGCAGCAACGCCATCGCCCCGGGGCCCTTCCCCACGAAGGGCGCCTGGGACCGGCTGCTGCCCGGGGAGCTCATGGAACGTTTCGACCTGTCCAAGCGCGTGCCGCTGGGACGCATGGGCGAGCATCACGAGCTGGCCGACCTCGCCTCCTACCTGGTGTCGCCGTTCAGCGGCTACGTGAACGGGGAGGTGGTCACCATCGATGGGGGCGAGTGGCTGCGCGGTGCCGGCCAGTTCAGCCAGTTGGAGGCGGTGGAGCCGGGCATGTGGGACGCCATCGAGTCCATGGTGCGCGGCGTTCGAGGGTCCTGAGCCCCACGGGCTTGTGCCTCGGTACGGGATCTGATACCTTGGCGCTCCAAGAAATACCGAACCCCACCATGAGGATCACTCTCGCCATCGCGTGCATCGCGATCAACGCCGCCACGTTCGCCCAGGATGCCATCGTGCCGGACGACCGTCAACTCGCCGAACAGAACGCCAAGGAGATCGCCCAGATGGTCGGCCTTGATGCCGGCACCACCGAGGAGCTCACCCGCGCGCTCACCACCGCAGGCAAGGAGAGCGCCGACCTGCGCGCGCAGTGCGCCAAGATCGACATGCAGGTGAACGCCATCTACGACAAGAACATGGAGTCCGTGGTGGCCCGCATGCCTGCGCCGCAGCGTGAGAAGTACATGGAGCTGGTGAAGGCCGGCAAGATCAAGCACGGGTCCTGCAGTGCCGCCGGTTGCTCCACCGGTGCCAAGACCGCCGCGGGGTGCTCCGCCGGCAAGGGCGAGGCCAAGGCCGGTGGCTGTTGCGCCGGAAAGGCCCAGGCCGATGCCAAGCCCGCCGAGCAGAAGGTCGCCCCCGAGAAGAAATGAACGCGCCCAACGGCGCATAGCAGAAAGGGCCGCGATCGCGGCCCTTTCTCGTTCCATGCGGTGAGGGTCTCCCTTAGTCGACCACCACCACGAGGTATTTCGACACGCTCCAGAACTTGGTGGCGTCCGAGATCACCAGCTTGTCCACCTGGCCCTCCAGCTTGAAGCTGCCCGTGGGGTGGCTGGTCACCACCTTGGCCTTCTTCGCATTGATGGGGATCTCCATCACCTGGGTGATGTCGATCTGCTTGAAATAGTCCTTGTTCATGCTCTCGGTGTTCAACTTCTTCACGCTGCCGAGGCCGATGAAGCCGCCCTCCTTGGTCAGCACACCGTTCTCCATGAGCTCCTTCTTCGTGCCCACACAGTAGAAGGCCGTGTTGAGCTCGTTGCGCTGCATGCTCGCGAGCTGGTCCTTGTCCTGGTACATCTGGATCATGCTCGCCAGCGAGGCGTTGGTGCTGGCCAGCTGCTCCTTCAAGGTGCCGATCTCGGCATCACGCTCCGCGATGGTGCGCTCCAGCTCGTCGATGGTCTTCTGGAGCTCGGCGATCTTGCCGCCCTGGGCCTTGGCATCGCGGCGCATGCGCGCGATCAGCTTCTTGTTCTCCGCCAGCAGCGAGTCGATCGCCGACAGGTCGCCGATGATGCGGGTCTCCATGTCGGCCCCGCTCTCCACGCCGGCCTCCCCCTTGCCCAGCAGGCCCTGCTTCTCGCGGATGGTGCGCAGGTTCTCGCTGATGCGGTTGAAGGCACCGAACATGTTGTTGATGGTGGAGTCCTTCATGCTCGACTCGGCCGATACCTGGGCGTTGGTCTCCTCGAGCTGCTTGTATTGCTCGGTCTGCGTGGGGTCCTCCTTGCACGACCACACGAGCGTGGCGGCCGCCAGGGCACTGAACAGGATGCGTTTCATCGATGGTTGGTTTTGGTGGGTCCGATGCGTGAAAGGTCGCTTATCCTTGCCCAACCTCTTGGGCCTCAGTGGGCCGAAGGGGACATGGACCGGAACTTGCGCCGGTAAAACTACGTAGCAGGGATGCTCCGGACATGACAACGCTCAATCCACGACCGGTCGTGCGCGGTTGCCTGCTGGCCTGCCTTGTGTGGCTGTGGACCGGCGAGGTCCGGGGCCAGGCGGAGCGAGGGAGCCTCACCGAGACCTTCCCCGGGCTCACGGCCAAGGAGCGTTCGCGCATCGCCAAGCAGGAGGAGACCGATGCCAGGGCCGATACCACCTTCCAGCGCCTGATGGCGGAAGGGGAGGCCGAGGCCCGTGGCGGACGCATCGAGGAGGCGCTGTCCATCTACCGGAAGGCACGGTCGGTGAGGCCCTACAACGTGTACCCCAAGGTGCGCATCCAGGACCTGGAGGCGCTGCTCGCCCGGCGCGGGGCGGAACCGGCGACCGCCGCCACTCCTGCCCGGGAGGAGGTCCCGCTGCGCGTGGCACCGGCTGTCGACCCAGCGCCCGTGGCGTCCCCGCCCGCCGCCGACCCACAGGTGATGGCCGCACCCACCGCCGCCGTGGAGCCGCCGGTGGCGCGTCCCGCCCCGGACCGCCAGCCTGTGCACACCCCCGTTCGGCCCGCCCGGGCTGCGGGCACCGGCATGCCCCCGGCGCGCACGGACACCCTGCCCGATGACATGCAGGAACGCGAGTACCGCGAGGGCAACGCCTTCGTCACCGAACGCACCGTTACGGTGGACGGCCGTTCCACGGTGTACAAGCGGGTGGTGCATGCGTGGGCGACCTACCATTTCGAGGACGGTAAGCCCATCGATGTGCGCGTGTGGCGCGAGCGGTTCGGCGGCCGCTGAGCCGCTCAATCGATCGGAACCACCTTCATGGGCAGGTCGAGCAGGGCGCGCAGGTCCTCTCCGGTCTCCTGCATGTCGAGGTCGTCCGCCTCGTGCAGCCATTCCACCTCCACACGGCCGCCCCGGGCGTGCAATTCGTCCAGCACCTTCAGCAGGTCAAGCATGTACTTGGCCGAGCTGCTGTTGAAATAGGTGAGGGCGATCCGAGCATGCGTGCGGGGCGCCGGGGTGCGGATGTACGCCTCCAGCGTATCGATCAGCGGACCGAAGAACCGGTCGGCGTTCTCGTGGATCGAGCAACCG
>JBIJCH010000287.1:0-3715 GCA_044344815.1 Flavobacteriales bacterium
GCCCTCCTGCACGTAGTAGGGCACGGGCCCGCCCAGCGTGGCCTTGCCGCGGCCCGAAAGGCTCACGCTCCACCGCTCGCTGAGCTTCTCCCAGTGCTTCCACGTGGCGTAGGCGGTGGTCACGTCGGGCGCCTGCTCATCCAACAGCCCCAGCCCAAGCCGCCACAGCTTCAGCTCGATGTAGTGGCCGTCGCGCGGGTAGGCACGGGAGTCGCGCTCGTCGTGCACCACCTGGTAGCCCAGGGAGAGGTAGCGGGTGCGGGTGGCGCCGCCGTTGAAGTAGTCGGGGCTCAGGCGCGCCACGGTGTCGGTGACGGCGGCCTGCACGAAGCCCAGGGTCATGAAGTGCCGCAGGTCGTGCGAGCGGCGCAGGCTGAACTGCACGTCGGCCTTCTGCTCGTTGCGGGCGTTGCGGTCGGGCTCGCTGAAGAGGATGCGCTTGTTGTCGAGCGTGCCGATGGTGAGCTCGCGCTGCTCGGTGTACTGCGCGCCCACGCTGAAGCCCCAGCGCTGCCGCTTGTCGAAGAAGGGCACCCTGTACCGCAGCCCGAACTGGCGCGCGTAGCCGAACTGCACCTTGGCGAAGAGGGTCTCGTTGCGGCCGCGGAAGTTGTACTGGTACAGGTAGGCCCCGATGTTGATGCGGCTGAGGTCCTTGGTGAGCCACCAGGTGTTGAAGTTGGGGTCGGCGAGCTGCAGGATGGGCGAGGGCCACAGGTACCAGCGCTCGTTCACGGTGATGGTGATGAAGGCGTCGCCGCCGGGCAGCCAGGTGGGCAGCAGCACCACGCTGTTGAAGAGCGCGGTGTTCATCAGGTTCTGCCGGCTGCGCTCGAGGCGTTCGTACAGCTCCTGCGTGCGCAGGGTGTCGCCCTCGCCGAAGGTGAGCTCGCGCAGGATGATGCGCTCCTTGGTGCGCTTGTTCCCCTCCACGGCGATGCCCGCGATCACGTGCCGCTGCGCCAGCGCGGACGCACCGGTCAGCACGGCCAGTAGGAAGGGGAGGAGCCGGGCCATGCGCATGGGCGGCCGGAACGGGGTCACAAGTTGATGAAGCGCATCAGCTCGTCGAAGCGGCCGCGCAGGTCCTCGTGGAAGCGCGAGCCCTGGAAGGTGGTCTTCACCTCGTACTCGAAGCGCTCGAAGGTCTGCAGGATGTCGCTGATGTCCTCGCGGTTGATCTTCAGGGTCACCTCCAGCCGCGCGCTGTCGGGCAGGGTGTGGCAGTACACGCTGAGCACGCGGGCGTCGTTGCCCTCCACGATGCGCGCGATCTCCTGCAGGCTGTAGTCGTTGTGGTTCAGCTCCAGCACCACCACGCTGCCGGGCTCGCGCACGTTGGTCACCTCGGCCAGGCGCCGCAGGGCCATGTGCTCGTTGATGGCGCCGAGGTAGTTGCCGTTCATGTCGAGCACGGGCACCACCGTGAGGCCCCGCTCCACCAGCAGCTTCATCACGTCGTACACGTGCTGACCGCCGCGCACGAAGGGCACCTCCACGCGGTCCATGAGCATCTCCACCGTGGCCTTCGCATCGTTGCGGTCCACCAGGGCGCTGTCCTTCACCATCCCCACCAGGCGGCGCTCGTGCACCACGGGCAGGTGGCTCACCTTGAACTCCTCCATCCAGTCGAGCGCGCGCGCCACGGTGTCCGCCGGGCGGAGCGGGGGGATGTCGTTGCTGATGAGGTCGATGGCGTGCATGGCCTGCGGGGCGCGTCGGTCCTACCTTTGAACGCTTCCCCAAGGGGCCAAGGTATAGCGAACGGATGACCCGCCTCAGCGTCAACATCAACAAGATCGCCACGTTGCGCAACGCACGCGGCGGCAACAACCCCGATGTGGTGGCCACCGCCCTGGCCATCGAGCGCTATGGCGCCCATGGCATCACGGTGCACCCCCGCCCCGATGAACGCCACATCCGCCGCAGCGATGTGCGCACGCTGAGGCCCGTGCTCACCACCGAGTTCAATATCGAGGGTTACCCCAGCGACGAGTTCATGGACCTGGTGCTGGAGGTGCGGCCCGCGCAGGCCACCCTGGTGCCCGACCCCCCCGGCGTGCTCACCAGCAACGCGGGCTGGGACGCGCGTTCGCAGAAGGCCCTGCTGAAGGACGTGATCGCACGGCTCAAGGGCGCCGGCATCCGCACCAGCATCTTCATGGGCACCGCCCCGGAGCAGATCGGCCACGCCGCCGATACCGGAACCGACCGCATCGAGCTGTACACCGAACCTTACGCGGCGCATTATCATTCCGATCGCGAGGCCGCCGTGGCGCCCTTCGTGAAGGCCGGTGAACGCGCCGCCGAACTGGGCCTGGGCCTCAACGCCGGCCACGACCTGGACCGCGACAACCTCCGCTACTTCGCCACGCAGGTGCCCGGCCTGTTGGAGGTGTCCATCGGCCACGCGCTCATCTGCGATGCGCTCACCTTCGGGTTGGAGAATTCGGTGGGCTTGTATTTGCGGGAATTGCGGTAATGTGGTTGCATTATCAACCGCTGGATCAGTGATCCGTTGGGATGCGGTTGTGCGGGCGGAGCACTGATCCCGACCATACTGCTATCTTGTGAACACGACCCCGTTCCAATGTTCCGAGTGCTGGCCTTCGTGTTTTGTTCGGCGATAGGTGCCACATCCAACGCTCAATTCGTCCATGACCCATATCGGGACCATAGTGGCGACTCCCTGACCATCGGCCCGGTCCTATCCGGATCGTTCTATTCGAACTACATCGGCGAGTACCAGATACACCTGAAGGACTGGCTGCATTGGATCGATCGCATGGCCCTGAGCGTGAACTACCATTGCTGAACTGGGGCCTGGGCAAAAAGCGTTGCTGGAGGCGATGGTGGACCAGGATCCGCTCGGTGCGTCAAGTGCTAAAGCCTTGCTAACCCTGGCCTTCGGCCATACCTACAAGCGTATACCGTGGACGCTCAATGACCGGTTGGCCGGCAGGGCGTTATGGCGGCCAGTTGAGGCGGAGGTACCGGTGCTGAAGATCTGGCCCGTACCTACTGGTGAAGTCTTGAACTTAGAGTGCAAAGAGCCGATACTCCAACTTGCGGTCCACGATGCAACAGGCAGACTAGTTCGGAGTTGGCAAAGTGTTGGGAGTGACCTGGTCCAGATTCACACGGGTGGTCTCAGTGCGGGTATGTATGTCCTCCGCTGCGAATTATCAGGCCGGTCGATCCAAGTGCGCTTCACCAAATTTGATTGACCGGTCATGGCGAAGGGAATTCCACTGCTGATTTCTTTCTTCATTGCAACAGGGGGGGCTGCTCAATCATTGCGATGGTCTCATACCTACGACGTGGACCTGAAGCCGAACGTACTTTCCAGCGTGGTTCTGCTCCCTGATGGCTACGGCTTCGTGAACAAGAGCGTGGATGGTCAACAAGGGGGCTCATTCACCTACACGGTAGTGGATCTGAACGGCGTCACGACATTCACGAACACCACTTTCACTCCGGGCAGCAACCAGAATGGAGGGCAGTCCCAATCGCTCTTGGCGTTGCCCGGGGGAAGAACGATCATGGCGGACACCAGGTCGGTCTTCGGGGCAACTGATCCGGATGCCGTGGTGGTGATGTTCGGGCCTACGGGCGACACACTTTGGACCCGAGGGTATGGGCAAGGTCAGGGCGATGCGCTGACCGCTATCGATACCATTGAAGCTAGGGGGTTCGCTCTTTTCGGTACAGTGGA
>JBIJCH010000224.1:0-4669 GCA_044344815.1 Flavobacteriales bacterium
ACCGTGGAGCGAGGCGGCAAGGTGGGCGTGGTGGACCGCAGCGGCAGGCTGGTGGTGCGCATGGAGTACGAGGATATCGGCGAATTCCGCAACGGCATCGCCTACGCCGAGCAGGAGGGCCGTTACGGGTTCATCAATGCCGCGGGCGAGGTGGTGGTGCCGTTCGCGTACGAGGCGGCCGGCTCGTTCCAGAACGGCCTTGCGGTGGTGCGGAAGGACGGCCTGAGCGGGGTGATCGACACCAAGGGCGGCCTGGTGGTGCCCTTCGACTATGACTGGATCGAGGGCTTCGCGCAGCGCCCGGTGTCGCGCGTGCGGAAGGGCGATCGCATGGGACTCATCAGCCCCTTCGGCGATGTGCTGCTGCCGGTGCAGTACGACCACGTGGGCGTGTTCAGCGACAGCCTCGCCCTGGTGGTGGAGAAGGACCGGTGCGGGTACGCCGACATGCAGGGCCGGTTCGCGATCCCCATCCAGTACGAGGCCAACGAGGGCACCCTGGCCTGGGGCGACTTCCACGAGGGCGTGGCCAAGGTGATGGTGGCCGGCAAGTTCGGATGCGTCGATGCGCGCGGGAGCAAGGTGCTCGCGCCCCAGTATGCCGATGTGGGCCGCGCCGCCGGCAGGCTCATCCCCGTGAAGAAGCGCACCAAGTGGGGCTATGTCGACCTGGCGGGCAAGCCGGTCACCGAGTTCAAGTACGACCTCGCGTGGGAGGTGCGCAACGGCCATGCGCGCGTGAAAGCGGGCGAGCTCTTCGGGCTTATCGACAGCACCGGGCGCGAGGTGCTGCCGCCGGGCTTCACCGCGCTCACCGATGTGCAGCACGGCCTGCTGGTGGCCACGCGCGATGGGCTGAGCGGTGCGGTGGAACCCTCGGGCCGCGTGCGGATCCCGCTGGCGTACACCGCTGTGGAACTGTTGGATGCGCGCACCGCGAAGGTGGTCCGCAACGACAGGCTGGCCTACATACGCATGGCCGATGGGGCCTTCATCTGGAAGGAGGAGGGCTTCGACGCGGACGCCGCACCCTCAACGGAGTAGGGTCACGTGCCCGGTGAGGCGCTCCTGCACCACACCGTCCACGCTCAGGGCCTTGTACCGCAGCACCCACACGTACACCCCGTCCTGCACGGGGGTTCCGTTCGCGGTGCCGTCCCAGGCCTCGCCCGGTGAAGCCGTGATGAAGATCCGTTCGCCCCAGCGGTCGAACACCTGCAGTTCGAAGGACTCGAACACACCGTCCACCACCGGCACGAACGCTTCGTTGAAGCCGTCACCGTTCGGCGTGAACGCGTTGGGCACATGCACGAAGGGCGCACATCCACCTTCGCTCACCACCACCGTGTCGAGCACGTTGATGCAGGGGCCGGTCACGGCGACCACGTAGATGCCGGGCTGCTGCACCACGATGCGGGCATCGGTGTCACCCGTGCTCCACAGGTGCAGTCCGTTGGGCACCGTGGCGTCGAGCACCAGTTCCTCGCCAAGGCACAGGGTGGCCTCTCCGGGCAGGTCCACGGCCACCACAACGGGCAGCAGGACCACATCCACATCGTCCACCGCCGTGCAGCCATCGAGCGTAAGGGACACCGTGTAGGTGCCGCCGGTGGTGACGGCGATGCTGCCGGCCGTGCTGCCCGAGGACCAAAGCACCTGGGCGTTCCCGGGCATCACACTGAGCTGGACGGTGTCGCCTGCGCACCCCGTCACATCATCGCCCAGGCCGGGCTGGGGCAGCGGAACCACGCTTACCACCACGGTGTCGGTACCCATGCAGCCCGGTGCGCCCGCCATCAGCCACACGGTGCCGGCAGTGCCCGTCGTGAACTGCGCACTGGTGGAGCCATCGGACCACAGGTAGCTCGCGCTGGGCAGGTTGAAGCTCCAGCCCACGGTGGTTCCCGGGCACAACGCGGTGTCCTGACCGAGGTCGACCGACGCGGGCGTGAAGTAGGCCACGTTCACCTGGTCGCTGGCGGTGCAGCCGTTCAGCTCCACGGTGACACCGTAGGTGCCTGCCTGGGGAACGATGATCGTGGGCGTGGTGGCGCCGTTCTGCCAGAGGTAGGTTGCGCCCGGTTGCCCGGCATCGAGCACCAATACTGCGCCATCGCACAGCGTGGTGTCGTTGCCCAGGTCGGCGAGCGGCGCCGCCAGCGTGCCGATGCTGATGGCATCGCTGCCGGAGCATCCGTTCACGGTCACGGTCACCGACCAGTTGCCCGGCGTGGCGATCACGGTGGCGGTGGTGGCGCCCGTGCTCCACAGGTAGTTCGCGCCGGTGGTGGTGGCGTCGAGCAGCAGCGATGCGCCGGGACACAGGCTGGTGTCGGCCCCCAGATCGACCACCGGAAGGGGGATGAGGGTGATGGTGATGCTGTCAGCGGTGGTACATCCGCCCAGCGATGCCGAGGCCCAGAAGGTACCGCCGGTGGATACGGTGCGGGTGGCCGAGGTACTACCATCGTCCCACAGGTAGCTGCTGCCAGGCGTGGACGTGGCATCGAGCACCATCGTGTTGCCGGCGCACAGGTCGGCATCGGGCCCAAGGTCGAAGGGCACCAACGGGTTGTAGTCCACGACCAGCGTGTCGCTCACGCTGCAGCCGCCCACGTTCACCTCGGCCCAGTACGTGCCCGCCGCCTGCACGGTGATCGCAGGACCCTGCGTGCCGGTGCTCCACGTGGTCGTTCCACCCGGAAGCTGGGCCGTGAGCACCACGGATGCACCCGGGCACAGCGTGGTGTCGTTGCCCAGGTCGAGCACGAGCGCGTTCAGCACCGTAACGTTCACCGTGTCGTTCGCTGTGCAGCCGTTGAGCGTTGCGGTTGCCCACACCGTGGAGCTCGAGGTCACCGTGGTGGTGCTCGCGGTGGTTCCGGTGGACCACAGGTAGGTGGCGCCTGGCCAGGATGCGTCGAGGACGATGGAGGCGCCCGGGCAGAGGGTTGTGTCGTGGCCCAGGTCGACCACGGGCACCGGAAGCACCGTGATCTCCACGGTGTCGCTCACGCTGCATGCCCCTTGGAGAACCTGCACTGCGTAAGTGCCCGTGGAGCCGACCGTGATGGTGGCGGTGGTGGCGCCGGTGTTCCACAGGTAGGTGGATCCGGGCAGGGTGGCGTCCAAAACGGCCGAGGCGCCCTGGCACAGCACCTGGTCGGGCCCCAAGGCAACGGCGTTCGGGGAGGCGTACACCACATCAATGGCGTCGGTGGCGCTGCAGCCGTTCACGTTGGTCACGGTGACGGTGAACGTGCCCGCCGCGGCCACGGTGAAGGTTCCTGCGGTTGACGCATCCTGCCACAGGTAGGAGGCTCCGGGCACGGACGCATCCAGCAGCAGCGTGGCACCCGGGCAAAGGGTGGTGTCGTTGCCAAGGTCCACCACCGGCGCACTGGTCACGCTCACGGTGATCGCATCGTTCACCGTGCAGGTGCCCTGCAGCAGGGACACGGAGTAAGTCCCGGCCGCCGATGCGGTGATGGTGGCGGTGGTGGCACCGGTGCTCCAGGCATAGGTCGCGCCGGTCACCGTGGCGTCCAGCACAAGGCCGGTGCCCGCACAGATGGTGGTGTCATTGCCCAGATCAACGGCCTGCGGGTTGGCGTAGGTCACGATCACCGCATCCGACCCCGTGCAACCGTTCCCATCGGTCACGGTAACGCTGTAGTTCCCCGCAGTGGTCACCAGGAAGGAGGATGAGTTGCTGCCGTTCTGCCACAGGTAGCTCACGCCGGGCATCGAGGCGTTCAAGTTGAGCGATGCGCCGGGGCACAGGGTGGTGTCGTTGCCCAGCGCCACCGATGGCGGTGTCCACGTGCCGATGGTGATGGCATCGGTGCCAGCGCAGCCGTTCAACGTCACCTGCACGCTCCAGTTGCCCGCGCCGGCGTTCACCGTGGCCGTGGTGGCCCCGTTGCTCCAGAGGTAGCTGCCCCCGGGCGTGGTGGCATCGAGCGGCATCGTCGCGCCCGGACAGACCATGGTGTTGTTGCCCAGCTGCACCACGGGCAGCGGGATGAAGGTGACCTGCACGGTATCGCTCACCTGGCAGCCGTTCAGGGTGGTACGCACCCAGTAGGTGCCCGATGCGGTGGCGTTGACCATGGCGGAGGTGGCGCCCGTGCTCCACAGGTAACTGGCCCCCGGCAACGCCACGCCCAAGGGCACCGGCGTTCCGGCACACACCTGCACATCGGGCCCGAGGTCGACCACCTGCAGGTTGAAGGTGGCGACGTTCACCGCGTCCGTGGTGGAACATCCGTTCAGCGTCACCGTCACGCTCGCTGCGATGGCACTGCTCGCCGTCCAGGTGGCGTTGGTGCTTCCGTCGTGCCAGAGGTAGGTGGCGCCCGGCACCGAGGCATCGAAGGTGACCGACTGGCCCGGGCACACGATGGTGTCGTTGCCCAGGTCGAAGGCCGGCAGCGGGTTCACGGACACCGTGCGGCTGTCGGAGGCGGTGCAGCCGTTGAGGTCGAGGGTGACGCTGAAGAGGCCGCCGCCCGCCGCGTTGATGGTGGCCGCGGTGGATCCGTCCTGCCACAGGTAGGTGGCGCCAGGATAGGTGGCGTTGAGGGTTAGCGGCTGGCCGGCGCAGATGGTGGTGTCGTTGCCCAGTTGCACCACGGGGAGCGGGTCCACGCCCACGGTGATGGCGTCG
>JBIJCH010000223.1:0-4669 GCA_044344815.1 Flavobacteriales bacterium
GGAGCTGCCGCGCATGCGGGAGGCCCTCGAACGGATCGGTCGCCAGCGCATCGTCCTGAAGGATCCCGGCCGCTTCACGCCGTTGGCCTTCCCCATCCTGGTGGACCGCCTGCGTGAGAAGCTCACCAGCGAGCAGCTGGAGGACCGGATCAGGAAGATGACGGAGCGGTTGGAGAAGGCGTGATCATGGCCTGCATGGTGAACAACAGACGCTTCCCCCTGTTCTTCCCTTCAAGCGCCGCAACCGGTCCAGCGTGAACGGGCGGAGGCTATTTTCGCCACACATGATCAGCGTTCGTCACCTACCGCTCGCGGCCGCCATTGCCCTGTGCCACTGGGGCTGCGGCGAACCGGAGACCCTGGTGTTCGAGAGCGGCCCCATCCCGCTCACCGCCACCGCGCCCCTCTTCGAAGGCTCGAACACGGCACAGGCCAGCTGGTCGCCCGACCTGGAGGGCTTCCTGCAGCAGCACGGGGCCGTTCCCGATGACGTGCGTTCGGCCCGGGTGGTGGCCGCGCACCTGTCCGGCGACAGCCTGGCGGGGCTCCAGGGCATCCGCAGCGCCAGCCTGATGGTGGCCAGCGATGCGCAGGCCATGCTGCAGGTGGCCGTGCTGAACCCGCTGCCCGAAGGCCAGCAACAGGTGCAGCTCACCACGGCCTCCGACCAGGAGGGCCTGGCCGGACATCTGCGGCAACCGACCCTCACCCTGCTGGCCGACCTGGACCTGAGCGCCGACTCCGACAGCGATCGGCACGTGATCGGCAGCCTGGCCATTGAACTTCAACTGAAGAAATGATGCGCAACACCCTGGGCACCCTCCTGCTACCGTTCCTGCTCCTCCTCACCCATACCGCCATGGCGCAGGCCCCGCCCGTGGAGGCCGACCGGCTCATCGGCGTGTGGGAACCCAGCAATGGCAAGGCCCGCGTGAAGGTGGAGAAGATCGGCTCCAAGTACTACGGCAAGATCGTGTGGCTGCGCGAGCCCAACGACCCGGCCACCGGCACCCCCAAGGTGGACAAGAACAACCCCGACGAGGCCATGCGCAGCACCCCCCTGCGCGGCTACCGCCTTTTGAAGGACTTCGTGTACGCCGGCAACGGTGAATGGACCGAGGGCACCATCTACGACCCCGAGAACGGCAGCACCTACAGCTGCGTGATCACCCTGAAGGACGAGAACACGCTCGACATCCGCGGGTACATCGGCGTGAAGGCCCTGGGGCGCACGGACGTGTGGAAGCGCCTGCAGACCAAGGCCAAGTGACCGCATTCCGATGCGCTTCGCCCATGCCCCGCTGCTGGTGCTGTGCCTGTGGGCCGGTGCACTGAACGCCCAGCAGGACACCGTTCCGCCGAGCGGCGACGAGGAGGACTACAGCCAGTACGACGACCTGGGCTTCGCGGACGACAAGGCGCGCCGCTACTGCAGCCAGAAGATATTCGACCAAAGCCCAACCCGCTTCGTTTCGGTGATGTGGGACGCCCAGGGCGCGTATGACATGAAGTTCTCCCCGCTCGGCAGCTGGCCCGAGGAAGCGGACGCGCCCGTGGCCGAGGAAGGCCGGGCCACCTACACCGGCGGGCTGCGCGTGGGGGCCAACATCCCCGTGGTGTCGCGCAACAGCATCATCTGGCAGCTGGGCGGCAACTACTGGGACACGCGGTACACCGTCGACCAGACCCTCAACGATACCGCCTCGGCGGGGCTGATGCGCGTGCTGGGCGACCGAGGCCTGCGCACCATGGGCCTCAACACCACCATCTTCAAGCCGCTGAACGAGACGCAGTTCCTCATCGTGCAGGCCATCGCCGACCTCAGCGGCACCTACACGCTGGCCGAGCCGCAGAGCCTGCGCTACCTGCGCTACAGCGGCGCCCTGGTGTGGGGCAAGCGCACGCACGACCGGCTGCAATGGGGCCTCGGCATCAGCCGCACCTACCGCGTGGGCGCCATCAACTACATCCCGGTGGTGATGTACAACTGGACGTCGGCCGACCGGAAGTGGGGCACCGAGGTCCTCTTCCCCGCACGCGCGCACTACCGCCGCACCTTCAGTCCCCGCAGCCTCCTGCTCGCGGGCTACGAACTGGAGGGTCAGAGCTACCGCATCGCCGAACTGAGCACCGGCGACAACAGCCTCGAGGTGCGGCGGGGCGAGCTGCGCCTGCGCCTGGAGCACCAGCGCCAGCTGAAGGGCTTCGTGTGGCTGAGCGTGCAGGCCGGGTACCGCCACGACTGGTCGTACAACGCCGACGACCTGCCCGGCGGCCGGGAGTTCTTCCGCGGGCTCTTCGGCGACCAGCCCTTCGCCATGCTCAACAGCCTGGGCGGCGCGCCCTACGCGCAGGTGGGCGTGCACCTGGTGAGCCCGTGACCCCGTTCAACGGCCCCTCGGAGCCGTTTCG
Source organism: Flavobacteriales bacterium (assembly GCA_044344815.1). GTDB lineage: Bacteria > Bacteroidota > Bacteroidia > Flavobacteriales_F > PHOS-HE28 > PHOS-HE28. The sequence continues at coordinate 2,413 of JBIJCH010000223.1, forward strand.
CTTGTTTTGAGTTTTCTAAAGTTGTACTTTAGAATTCTCAACAATGCGCTACACCGACCGCGACCTTGGGAAGGTGCTGCTGAAGGCCTCCCGCTCCTTCCCCGCCGTGGTGCTCACGGGTCCGCGCCGCGCGGGCAAGACCGTGCTGCTGCGGAAGCTCTTCCCCAAGGCCTCGTACACCCTGCTGGAGGACCCCGACGTGATCGCCCGCATGCGCGCCGACCCGCAGGGCTTCCTCGATGAGCTGAAGCTGCCCGCCATCCTCGACGAGGTGCAGAACGTGCCTGAGCTCTTCTCCTACGTGCGCTCCCGCATCGACCGGAACCCGCGGCGCACGGGGCAGTGGTTCCTCACCGGCTCGCAGGAGGCCGCGCTCATGGGCGGTGTCACCGAATCGATGGCGGGGCGCGCGGCGGTGCTGCAGCTGTACCCCTTGTCCATCACGGAATCGCCGCGCGTGGGCCTGCTGCACGGCGGCTACCCCGAGGCCGTGGCGCGGCCCAAGGGCGCCGGGCTGTGGTTCAGCAGCTACGTGCAGACCTACCTGGAACGCGACGTGCGCGCCGTGACCAACGTGCGCGACCTGGCCACCTTCCGGCGCTTCATGGCCCTGCTGGCCACCCGGCACGGGCAGGTGCTCAACCGCACCGAGCTGGCCGCGCCGCTGGGCGTGAGCGTGCCCACCATCAACCAGTGGCTGGGCGTGCTGGAGACCACCCAGCAGCTGCTCATCGTGCCGCCCTTCTACGAGAACCTGGGCAAGCGCCTGATCAAGTCGCCCAAGGTGTACTACGCCGACAGCGGACTGGCCTGCCACCTGCTGGGCATCACCACGGCGGCCGAGCTGGAGCGCTCGCCCTTCCTGGGCGCGCTGTGGGAGGGCTTCGTGGCCGCCGAGCTCATCAAGCGGCAGGTGAACAGCGGTCAGCGCCGCGCGCTCTACCACTTCCGCGACCAGCAGGGGCTGGAGGTGGACTTCCTGGTGCCCACACCCAACGGCGGGGTGGACATGATCGAGTGCAAGGCCTCGCGCACACCGGTGCCCGGTATGGCCGCCGCATTGGCGCAGCTCACCAAGGCCTTCGAAGAAAAGCGCACCCTCGCCCGCCCCGCACGCTGCTTCATCCTGCACCGGAAGGGCGACCGGCGAACGCCGGAAAGCCTTGCCCATGGCGTGAAAGCGATGGAGCTGATGCAGTGGATGGAGCGCATGCAAGCCTCCGGTCGGTTTTGAGTTTTTTAAAGTTTCACTTTAGGAAACTCATGAATGGGGCCGGCACACCCATCCGTTCAGCAGGGTTAGCGGCAGGCCGGGAGGTGCGCCCCGGTCGTACGCCCGGCTCCTTATCTTAAGCGTGCCACATGGACAAGAAGGACAACGATCGCCCGGGATCGGTGACCTTGGCGCACCTGGTGCACAAGGACCAGCGGTGCATCGCGCTGCACTTCCCCTATGACGCGGCGCTGATCGCTGCGGCCCGCAAGGCCGGCGCCAAATGGAGCAGCACGCAGCGGTGCTGGTGGACGCCCAACACCCCCGATCACCTCAAGGCCATCTTCGATGCCTTCAAAGGGGTGGCCTGGGTGGACATGAACGGCTTGCGGAAGAAAGCGGACGCGCCTGCACCAAGCCCCGAGCGGACCAAGGGAATGCCGGCCAGCGCCTCGAAGCCCGTAGGTCCGTCGGCGAAGGCGCGAGGTGGACCCAAGGCGGTAGCTCCGATACTGACGCGCGTGCAGGAGGATGCGCTGGCGGCCATGCGCCGCAAACTTGAAGTGGCCCGCTACAGCCCGCGAAGCATCCAGGTGTATCTCGGTGCCACCAAGCAGTTGTTCCAGCACTTCCCACAGAAGCACCCGAACGACATCCGCACGGAGGACATCGAGGCTTTCCAGCACCACCTGGCCACCGTGCGCAAGGTGAGCAACAGCACCCTGAACCAGGCGGTGAACGCCATCCGCTACTACTACATGAACGTGGTGGGCGATGCGCGGCGGGTGACGTTCATGGAGCGGCCGCGGAAGGAGACGAAACTGCCGCTGGTCCTGAGCAAGGCCGAGGTGGCCGCTGTGCTGAAAGCCCCCTCGAACCTGAAGCACCAAGCCATGCTTGCCCTGGCCTACTCCGGAGGCCTTCGAGTAAGTGAAGTGCTGGCATTGCGCCCTGATGACCTCCTGTACGAGCGTGGGTTGATCCGGATACGGGGCGCGAAAGGCAACAAGGACCGAACGACCCTGCTGGGGCGAAGCACTGCCG
>JBIJCH010000226.1:0-4621 GCA_044344815.1 Flavobacteriales bacterium
CACCCCGCCCCCCGTTGTTGACAGCTCCTCGTTCACCGTGTCGAAAACTACGGCGAAGGCCGCTTGAACGTGGCACTATTTTCGACGCCTGCGCTCCGTGCAGCGTTGGGCGTGAGCCCGCTCCCGCAACACGTTCCCGACGGACAACGAACAACTGACAACGGACAACGAACCACCCATGCGCTCCGCCCTCCTCACCGCCCTTTCCGTGCTCGCCCTCACCGCAGGCGCCCAGTACGGCACCTTCGACCCCAAGGCCGTGGCCGCCGCGAAGACCACCACCACCCTCGTGGTGCTCGACGCAGGCGACTCCCCCTACAACCGCGCCGTGCAGGAGGCCATGAAGGCCCATTGGAAGTTCACCAAGAGCTTCGATGTCATCACGGTGAACGACCTGGCCACCATGCCCATCATGCCCGACAAGACCTACCTGCTGAAGACGAGGAAGAGCGACCAGGAGAAGCACGACGGCTACTTCATGACCCTGGTGCAGGGCTGGAAGCAGAAGAAGGGCGAACAGCTCGACGTGGTGGACAATGCCGTCACCAACCTGCCCGCTGCGCAGGAGCTCGCCTTCCTGATGATCGAGCCCAACACCTTCACCGGCCAGGGCGGTGCCATGGTGAACGTGTACGTGAAGTGCATGCAGGACTACCTCAAGCAGGTGGAGGCCGGCAAGATCAAGGACAAGGCCACCGCAGACCGCCTGTACGCGAGCCGCAACCGCATGATCAAGGAATTGGACCTGTGGGTGGCGCGCGAGCACCTGGACAAGAGCATCACCGATGCCGCCAAGGCCAAGGAGACCTACACAAAGCAGCTGCAGATCATGAGCGCCGACCAGAACTACGCCGCCGCCTACAAGGGCGAGCCGGGCGTGGCCATCAGCGATGTGGTGATGACCGGCGAGCTCAAGACCAAGTGGTGCTTCCGCCGGGTGTTCAACGCCAGCACCGGCGAGCTCATGTACCTGCGCGATGAGGCTGCGCTCTACGGCAAGAAGGAGGGCTTCATCGCCGACGACCTGCGGATCCTGGAGCAGAGCCGCTGAGCGCATCACACGACCGAACGGAAGGGCGTCCTGCGGGGCGCCCTTCGTCGTTCGGCCGCCGCGAACCCCCCGTATGACGGAAGTGTTCCTTCCACATGCGTCCCCTCCCCCGCTCCGTCGGTCTGGTCACCCTGCTCGTACCGGTGAACGCGCTCGTTGCGCTCGTCGGCGGTCCGCAATGGCTCATCGGCTCCCTGTTCCTGCTGGGCCCAGTGGCCGTGCTGTGGCTCGTGTGGAACGTGCTGCGCGACACCAGCGTGCCGCAGCCCGAGCTGCCCGCCGAAGCCGAATGGGGCTACCAGGACAGGGCGGACCTCAGAACCCGGAGAACTCCTTGACCATCAAGGATATGTGGTGAATGGTTACCTTGTCATTTCACCCAAGCTCAGGAACATGCTCCATCCACGTTCACTCCTTCTTCCCTTGGTGCTTTACGCCATGGCCGCACAGGCCGGCCACCTGCCCGGTGGCAACATCACCTACACCTGCCAGGGCGGCAACGTGTACACCGTCACCCTCACGCTCTTTCGCGATTGCCAGGGGGCCCCGATGATCTCACAGGCCCTTTCGTTCGCCAGCGACTGCGGCACCACCTTCGTGGTGAACGCGCTGGCCCCCGGGCCAGGCACCGAGGTGAGCCAGTTGTGCCCCGCCGACCTGCCCAACAGCAGCTGCAACGGCGGTCCGCTCCCGGGCATCGAGGTGTACCGCTACGAGACCACCCTCGGGCTCGCTCCCTGCGACGGCTGGACCATCACGTGGAGCGAATGCTGCCGCAACAGCTCCCTGAACGTCTCCGGGAACCCCGGCATGACGATCGAGGCGCGGCTCAACAGTGCCACCGCACCCTGCAACAACTCACCCACCTTCACGCAGGACGTGATCCCCTATGTGTGTGTGGGCCAACCGGTCACCTACAACCTGGGGGTCACAGAGCCGGACGGGCATGCGCTGCGGTACCGCCTGACCGAGGCGCGCAACGAGCTCGGCCAACCCGTGGCCTATCTGCCCGGATACAGCGGGCAGGAGCCGTTCGCCGGCATGGCGCTCGACAGCCTCACCGGCCAGCTCACCTTCACCCCCACCCTGCTCGGCAACATCATCACCGCGGTGCGCGTGGATGAGTACGACCAGAACGGCGACCTGGCGGGCAGCGTGATGCGCGACTTCCTCTTCGTGGTGGTGGCCTGCCCCAACGCCCCGCCCGACCCGGCCCATGGACAGCCAACGCTGGCGCAAGGTGACGTGGTCGCCATCGACACCACGGCGATCAGCGTATGCCCGGGCGCCGGCTTCTGTGCGGACCTCACCTACAGCGACCCGGATGCAGGGCAGACCCTGCTGCTCACCAGCAACGTGGACGCGGTGGTACCTGGCGCACAGCTCACCTCCACGGGCAGCAACCCACTGGCCGCCGTGCTCTGCGTGCCGTCCGCACCGCTCGCGGAAGGAACCTACGGCTTCGTGGTGACCGCCGCTGACGACGGCTGCCCGAACACCGCGCTCACGACGTATTCCTACACGCTGAACGTGCTGCCCGATACGGCGGCGGCGTGCCTGAGCACGGGTATTGGCGCCATCAAGGCCCCAGCCGCGCTGATCTTCCCATCACCGGCCAGGGACCGGATCACCGTGATCACGCCTGATGAGGTGCAGGCCCCACTGCTCCTGATCGATGCACAAGGCCGGCTGGCCATCACCGCACGCACCAATGGGCTTCGCACGGTGCTGGACATCCAGGCCCTGGCACCCGGGTCATACACCGTGCGGACCGCCAATGGACCGCCCACGGTGCTCGGCGGGTTCATCAAGGAGGACTGAGGCACGATCCAAGGACCTGTTAACGGGCGCACCTTTCGGGTGCGCCCGTTGTTGCTTTGGACCATGTCCACCATCCTCATCACCGGCGGCAGCGGCCTGATCGGCTCCGCGCTCACCGAAGCCCTGGAACGCGATGGCCATGAAGTGCGCTGGCTGAGCCGCGCGGCAGGTGAACGCAACGGCGTGAAGGCCTTCGCATGGAACGTGGAGCGCGGCACGGTGGACCCGGAAGCCTTGCGCGGCGTGGACCACATCATCCACCTGGCCGGGGCCGGCATCGCCGACAAGCGCTGGACCGCGGCGCGCAAGCAGGAGCTGGAGCGCAGCCGGGTGGAGAGCGCACGCGTGCTGTTGCGTGCGGTGAAGGCGAAAGGCGCCGCACCGAAGAGCTTCATCAGCGCGGCCGGCATCAATTACTACGGCGCCGACACCTCCGAACACGTGTTCACGGAGAACGATGCTTCCGGTGAAGGCTACATCGCGCAGCTCAGCCGCCTGTGGGAGGAGGCCGCGGATGAATGGGCCACCACCTGCCGCGTGGTGAAACTGCGCACGCCGCTGGTGCTGGCGCGCAAGGGCGGCGGCCTCGCGAAGCTGGCCCTCCCCGCACGCTTCGGCCTGGGCGCCCCGCTGGGTTCCGGGAAGCAGTGGATGCCCTGGGTGCACCTGGACGACCTCGTGCGCGCCTACCAGCAGGCGCTGGCTAACGAGGCCATGCACGGCGACTACAACGTGTGCGCCAGCGATCAGCGCAGCAACCGCGACTTCACCAAGGCCGTGGCGCAAGCGCTCGGCCGGCCAGCGTTCCTGCCTGCCGTGCCGGGCTTCCTGTTGAAGCTGGCGCTGGGTGAGCTGAGCAGCATCCTGCTCGGTGGAAGCCGCGCCTCGAACGCGAAGTTGCTCGCCACCGGCTTCACCTTCCAGTACGATGCACTGGATGCGACGTTGAAGGACTGCCTGGGCTGACACCTGTCACGGTGAGTTCCTGAGCCTGCCGAAGGACGGATCGGAGCCCGGATACCGATCAGCGCTTCGTCAGGCTCAGCGAGACACACGAACGTGAACCGCGCACAGGACCTCATTGACACTCCGGCGCAGAGCCGCAATGACAGTGACGTGAAGGATCAGCTGGTGCGCTGCAGCAGCGCGGCGGCGAGCGCGAGCAGCGCCTGCTTGCGCTCCTGGGGCACCGCGAGCGCATCGAGCGCGGCCATGGCCTGCGCATCGTGGCGGTGCACCTCGCTCTCGGCCTCGGCCCGCACACCCAGTTCCTCCAGCACGCGCAACATGCGCGGCACATCGCGCTCCGCCGGGGCCTTCGCCAGCTCTTCGCGCAGTTCCCCGCGGCCTTGTGCAGCGCTCAGTTCCAGCCCGCGGATCAGCAGGTAGGTCTTCTTGCCGGCGCGCAGGTCGCCTCCCACCTGCTTGCCCACCTTCAGCGGATCGCCGAAGGCATCGAGCAGGTCGTCGCGCAGCTGGAAGGCCAGGCCGAGGTGCTCACCGTAGGCCCCGATGTGGGCCTGCTGCTCCGGTGTTGCACCGGCACAGGCCGCGCCCACCTGCAGCGCGCAGCTCAGCAGCACGGCGGTCTTCAGGCGGATCATCTCCACGTACTCGTCGATGTGCACATCGTCGCGCCGCTCGAAGTCCATGTCCAGCTGCTGGCCCTCGCACACCTCCAGCGCGTACCGACTGAAGAGCGCGAGCACATCGGGGCGCTTCGCCATAAGCTGATAGGCCTTCACCAGC
>JBIJCH010000227.1:0-4610 GCA_044344815.1 Flavobacteriales bacterium
GGTGAAACGACCGTCCTTGTAGGACTCCGGCTGCGGGGTGTAGATGGTGGTGGTGTATCCTTCCGCCTCGATCACCATCGGCCATTGGCCCTGGGCGGCGAGCCGCATCTGGCCAGGGGGAAGAACGACCGAAAGGAGGAGCGAGCAGAGGAACTGAGCGGTCCGGTTCATGTGGTAAAGGTATCCGTATCACGGGGGCCGCCCGTCGTTCACGGACTACAGTCCGATGCTGCGGAGCAGGCCGCTTCGGGGTGGGCGCAGGCGCAGGCCGGCGGCGAGCCGCACGGTGGTGTAGCTCGTGCCGATGCTCACGGCATCGGTCACCGTGCCCGAGTTCACGTACGATGCCACCGTGAGGCCCATGTACCATCTGGCACGATTGACACCAAGACCGAGCCTCGCCTCGGACACACTGCACCCCTCCCAGTCGGTCGAGCGCTCGCTCACACCCACCGGCCTGATGGCGATGCGCTGCACACCGAAGCCCGGGAGCAGGAGCACATGGATGTAGCCGGTGCCCCAGAAGGTGAAGGTGTGGGCGTAGCCGCCCTTCACGGCCACGATGTACCGCTGCAGCCGGTCGAAGCGCACATCGGGCGCGAAGGCGTAGACCTCCTCCTCCGGAACCACACTGCCGTCCGCGGTGATACGCGAATACCACACGCTCGCGCCGACCACACCGGTCCCTGCGCTCCGGCGCTGGCGCTCCATCTGGCTCACGGCGGCCACCTGCGAGTACCGGTGGCGCTTGTTGAACCCGTAGTTCACCGAGGCCATGAAGGTGCGGCTCTCCAGGTCGGTGCGCGTGGGGTAGGGGTCGCCGGGCACCCAGGTGCTGTCCACCTTCAAGGGGTCCTCGGCATAGAAGCCCTTGCTGGTGTTCCAGATGGCCCGGGCCCAGAGGTGGCGACCGGTCGCCCCCAGACCGATGGTGCTGGAACGGGTCTCGCCCTTCAGCTCGTCCACCGGGTCGATGTTCGGGGCCGCGAAGGTGGCCTCCACCGAGAGCCAGTTGAGGTCGACGGCGAAACCGTACTGCACGGCCGTGTTCGTGGCGTAGCTCAGGGAGCGGCCCAGGGTGTCCTCGATGTCGACACCGAAGGCCTGGTGCGACACCACGCCGCTGAGCACAAGGGCATTGCGGAAGCGCGCCACGTAGTTCGTGTCCAGCTTCGATGGGGCGAGCGTGTCACCGATCACGAGCTGCTTCACCTTGTCCACGAACTGCCCATGGCCAAGGCAGGGCCATAGCACCAAGGACACCTTCAACGCGATCGACCGCATGACCGCTGACCACATGACGCCTACCGGACGATACGAAGGGCCCGGGCTCCGTCCATGCTCAGCAGGTAGGCCCCCGGGGCCATGGCAGGCAGGGCCAGGACATCGGAGGTGAACGCCGTTGACCAGACCTGCCGGCCCATGGCATCCAACAGCAGGATCCGGCGGCCATCGGGCAACGCCCCCTCCACATGCACCAGATCACCGTCGCTCCACACCCGCATCCCGTCCGGGCCGGTGCCATCCGCCACGGATGCGGTGGGCCCCCAGATGTACACCACCCACTCCGGATGATCGATGAAGGGGTTGCGGTTGGCCTGGATGGCGAAGATGGCGTTGTTGCGGTCCACCTCCTTCTGGTCCACGGGGTCCTGCGCATGCCATTGCAGCAGCAGGTTCGTAGACCAGATGTTGAGGTCCCCGGCGGCGAGCATGTCGCTCGACCAGTCTGACACCTGCGGCATGTAACGCGTCATCATGTAGAAGTAGGTGCGGGCCAGGTCGCCCTTGAAGGCATTGATGGGCTCGAACACCGTGTTGCTGTAGCCGGGCCAGTTGCTCGGACCGGTCCGCGAGCCGTTCATGCCCGTCCAGCTCGCCGAGCCCACACGTCCGTAAGGCAGGTCGCCCCGCCGGTTGTTCACATACCCGTCCGTCGGATAGATGTGGTGCAGGTCCGAGCTCATGGGCGGCGCACTGTTGAACCAGTTCTGCGGGAAGCTGTGCTCGCGGTTGTAGCAGTCGCCCTCGTCGCTGTACATACCGCACTGATCGGTGCCGAAGGTGTACAGGTAGGGGGCCTGGCCACCCGGCACATCGCTGTAGATGTCCCACACGTACCCGTCGGGCCGGTCGTCCGTGGTGGGAAAGAAGGACCACAGCTGGCTATACGTGTACACGGTGTGATCGTTGATGATGTCGTACAGGGCGGCCTTCAGGGCCGGCCCGCTCAGGCCCTGGGCGCTGTCGTAATAGCCCGACGGAGGCTGGGCATGGACAGGGATCGCGAATAGCGGAAGGAGCAGGGCAAATAAGCGGGACCTCATCACGGTCAAAGGTAGCCCCCACCTTTGCACCATGCGCGTAGCGGTTATCGGCGGCGGTGCGGCGGGCTTCATGGCGGCCATCAGTGTGCGGCATCACCATCCGCAGGCCAGTGTGCTGCTGCTGGAGAAGAGCGACAAGCTGCTGGCCAAGGTGCGCATCAGCGGCGGTGGGCGCTGCAACGTGACCCACGCCTGCGCCAACGACCGGGAGATGGCGCGTCACTACCCACGGGGTGAGCGCTTCCTGCGGAAGGCCTTCGGGCAGTGGGGTGCCCGCGACACCATCGCCTGGTTCAACGGCGAAGGCGTGACCCTGAAGACCGAGGACGACGGCCGCATGTTCCCCGTGACCGACTCATCGGGCACCATCATCGACGCGCTCCAAGGGGCCGCCGAGCGGGCACAGGTCCGGGTGCGGATGCAGTGCGCCGTGCAGGGCATGGAGCGTTCCGGCGAGGGCTGGTCGCTGCGCACGAGCGGAGGAACGGAACACGTGGACCGGGTGATCGTGGCCACCGGTGGCAGCCCGAAGCGGGAAGGCCTTGGATGGCTGGAAGCACTGGGGCACCGGATCGTGGAACCGGTGCCCTCCCTGTTCACCTTCAACCTCCCCGAGGACCCGGTGCGCGCCCTGATGGGCGTGGTGGCTGACCCGGTACAGGTGCGGATAGCGGGCACGAAGCTGGAGGCCGGCGGCCCGCTGCTGGTCACGCACTGGGGCTTCAGCGGTCCGGCCGTGCTGCGCCTGAGCGCCTGGGGCGCCCGCGACCTGCACCGCTTGGGGTACCGGGCCACAGCGGTGGTGAACTGGGCCGGCGGGACGGGGGAGGAGCCGGTGCGTGAACTGCTGCGTTCGGTGCGCGACACACAGCCCGACCGCAAGCTGAAGAACGCCGTACCCTTCCGGCTGCCCGCGCGGCTGTGGTCCTTCCTGCTGGAAAAGGTGGGCGTGGACCCCGAGGCACCGGCACACACGCTCGATCGCCACGCGCTGAACCGGGTGGTGAACGTGCTCACCAACGATGCGTACCCGATGCGCGGCAAGACCACCTTCAAGGAGGAGTTCGTGACGGCGGGCGGGGTCTCCCTGGACGACGTGGACCCGGCCACCCTGCGCAGCCGCGTGGCACCCGGCCTCCATTTCGCGGGCGAGGTGCTCGACATCGATGGCATCACCGGCGGGTTCAACTTCCAGGCCGCATGGACCACCGGCTGGATCGCCGGCAAGCTGGCCTGAGCGGGCGATCGGTCAGAAGCCGAAGGACACCCCGCCCAGCTTGGGCTGCACCAGTTCCATGGTGCCCATCATCTCCAGGTCGCTGAAGTTGCTGGTGGCCCGGAAGGAATAGCCGTGGTACCACGTGTCGATGATGCGGATGGTGAGGGTGTCCGTCGGGTTGCCCGGATGCGGGTCGGGGCCGCCCTTCACCCGGCGGTCGAACAACTGGTAGGTGCAGTCGTCCAGCCATTTCACCCGGGTGATGCTGCGGTAGCCCTCCGGGGCGTGCTCCACCTGCTTCGAGCCGCGCCGTACGATCCGCATCTCCTCGCCCGGATGGTCCCCCGGCAACGTGAAGGTGCCGTGCTCGAAGAGGTCGCATGGCGGACCGTTCGGCAGGGGTGGCTGAGCGGAAAGGTCCAGGGCCGCCAATAACGCGATCGCGGCGACCGGGTGCGACCATCCGGTGTGCTTCAGCACGAACATGCCTCGAATCTAGTTGAGTTCCCGGTCCGCAACGGCCTCCTGGTCGGGGCGCCCGCGGCGCGGCGTGATCCACCAAAGCCAGACCGCCAGCAGCACGAACGCGAGGAAGATGACGAAGGCCAGCCAGGGAGGAAAGGCGTCCACGGCACTGGGAGGAGGCGACGCATAGTAGCCCCGCGGATGGTTCGGCATCTGTGCCGGTACCTGGGCGATTATGGGCCATGCCATGGCCACAAAGGAAAAGCCCCGGCTCATCACCGGGGCTTCCTGGTCGTTCGGATGGATCAGATCGTGGCCACCTGCTCGGCCCTGTAGGCGCCGGCCTCCAGCTTCTTCTTCACCTCCTTGAAGCTGTTGATGGTGCGCTCCACATCCTCCATGGTGTGCACGGCGGTGGGGATCAGGCGCAGCAGGATCACGTCCTTGGGCACCACGGGGTACACCACGATGCTGCAGAAGATGCCGTGGTTCTCGCGCAGGTCGAGCACCACGTTGGTGGCCTCGGGGATGCTGCCGTGCATCATCACCGGGGTTACGCAGCTGTTGGTCACGCCGATGTCCAGGCCGGCCTCCTTCAG
>JBIJCH010000228.1:0-4598 GCA_044344815.1 Flavobacteriales bacterium
CAGCAGCCTGGTGGTGGTCCCTTCGTGCAGCAGAACTACCTCACCACCAGCAGCAGCGGTCTGTGGAGCATCTGCGCGGGCGACCTCAACAACGACGGTTACAACGACCTGTGCCTGGGCGATGGAAGCCACGTGGAGTTCCTCTACGCCAACAGCTCAGGAACGGCCTACACCTCCCTGTTCTACCCGGATTACATCTTCAGCCAGCGGAGCACGATGAACGACATCGACAACGATGGCTGGCTGGACGCCTTCGTGTGCCACGACGTGGACCAGAGCCACCCGTACCGCAACAACGGATCGGGCCTTGTGGTGGAGGACCAAAGCCTGGTCAACACCCTGCCCGTCGGTGGCAACTACGCCGCGATCTGGTGCGATTACGACAACGACCAGGACGACGACCTGTACATCACCAAGTGCCGCAGCGGCGCGCCGGTGGGCGATCCCCAGCGCATCAACCTGCTCTACCGCAACAACGGCAACGGCACGTTCACCGAGGTGGGCGCCGCCACCGGCATGAACGATGGCGAGCAGAGCTGGAGCACCGTGTTCGAGGATTTCGACAACGACGGCGACTTCGACGGCTTCATCGTGAACCACACCGGCCAGAACAAGTTCATGGTGAACAACGGCAACGGCACCTTCACCAACGCCATCGCGGGCACGGGCATCGACGCCAACGACCTGGGGGCGTGGGAGAGCCAGGGGGCCGACTTCGACAACGATGGCTGGGTCGACATCTTCAGCGAGGTGGGCGGTGGCATCTACCGGAACAACGGCGATGGCACCTTCACGAACATCAACATCGCCGTGGACGAGGGCGGCATCGGTGACCTGAACAACGATGGCAAGCTGGACTATCAGCTGGGAGGCACCATCTACCTCAACACCAGCCCCAACAACAACCACTGGGTGAAGACCGAGCTGCGGGGCATCATCAGCAACCGCAACGGCATCGGTTCCCGCATCGAGCTCTACGGTCCCTGGGGCCGCCAGATCCGTGAGATGCGCAGCGGCCAGGGCTTCAGCCACATGAACAGCCTGCAGGTGCACTTCGGCCTGGGCTCGGCCACCGCCATCGACTCCATGGTGGTGTATTGGCCCAGCGGCATCCGCACCGTGGTGGAGAACCCCGGCATCGACCAGTTGCACGTCGTGCCCGAGGGCCAGTGCACGCTGCCGCCCTTCACCATCGCCGCCCTGGGCAGCACCCAGCTGTGCCCGGGCCAGACCGTGCAGCTTGAGGCGCCCGCCGGATACGCGGGCTACATGTGGAGCAATGGCGCCACGGGTCAGACCATCACGGTGGGCGCGGCCGGCAACTACAGCGTGGCCGGGGAGAGCGCGGGTCAGTGCATCGGCGTCTCCAACACGATCCCCGTTACGGTCACCACCGCCGAACAGGCCACCATCACGGTGAACGGCGATGATGTGATCTGCCAGGGGGCCAGCACCGAACTGGAGGCCAACGCCGGTGCGGCCTACCTGTGGAGCACCGGTGAGACCACCCAGAGCATCCAGGCCACCCAGAACGGGCCCTACACGGTGACCGTACAGGGCACCTGCTTCAACACCACCAGCGCCCCGGTTTCCATCACCGTGAACGCAGGGGCCCCGGTGCCCTCGGCCAACGACGTGACGATACCCGCCGCCGGGACCGCCGACCTGCAGGCCACCGGCGATAACATCCTGTGGTACGACGATCCCCAGGCCACCACGTCCATCGGCGCGGGCAACACCTGGACCACACCCTTCCTCACCGGCAACACCACTTTCTGGTGCGAGGCCAACGCCCAGTACGGCGGTTCGCTGGAGAACGGTGGCAAGCCGGACAACAGTGGTGGCGGTGGCCAGCCGGCCTCGGGGTCCTACAGCCTGTTCAACAGTTGGGAGGAGTTCATCATCGAGAGCGTCACGGTGTACGCCATCGGTGCCGGTGTGCGGGATGTGAACCTGTGCGATGCCAATGGCACCGTGCTGCAGACCGCCAGCTTCAACCTGGCGGACGGCATGCAGACGATCACGCTGAACTTCAACGTCCCGGTGGGCACCGGCCTCAGCCTGCGCTGCCCTCAGAACAACATCTTCCGCAACAACGCCGGGGTGCAGTATCCCTACGCCATCGGCACCATGGGTGAGCTGTACACCTCCGGCTTCGGCACCTCCTATTACTACTACTTCTACAACTGGCAGGTGCGCCGCCCGACCCTCCTCTGCCCGAGCGCCCGCGTGCCCGTGGAGGTGTTCGTGGGCGCCGTGGGCCTGGACGAGCAGGCGGGCGACCGGCTGGCCGCCTATCCCGTGCCGGCGGATGATGTGCTCGTGGTGACCGGCATGCCCGCCGGTGCGCAGGCACGGCTGGTGGACATGGCCGGCCGTGTGGCCCTGGAGGTCCCGAACGGCGCGGCGCCGGGCAATATCCAGATCGACGTGAGCGGGCTGGCCCCTGGCACCTATGTGCTGCTCGTGGCCGCGGGTGACCGCACCGATCGCCTGCCGGTCGTGGTGACGCGGTAGACCTTCCTGGAACGCTTGCGGAAGGCCATCCCACCGGGATGGCCTTCCGCTTTTCAGGGTTCCCGGGCCGCATACCTTCGGGGCATCATGAAGACGAAGGAGGAGTTCATCCAGGTGATGCAGGCGGGCAATACCGTCCAGGGTGGAGCGATCGAGCTGGGTGTGCCCCTGTACAATGGGGAATGTGCGGGGGAGGTGCACGTACGCGTGCCGCTGCGCACCATGAACCGCCACGGCCTCATCGCCGGCGCCACCGGCACGGGCAAGACCAAGAGCCTGCAGACACTGGCCGAGCAGCTGAGCCTGCATGGCGTGCCGTCGCTGCTCATGGACATCAAGGGCGACCTCAGCGGCATCGCGGCCCCTGGCACGCCCAACGAGAAGATCACCGCCCGCCACCAGAAGCTCGGCATCCCCTACGAGCCGGCCAGCCTGCCCGTGGAGCTCCTGAGCCTGAGCGGGGAGAAGGGCGCCCGCCTCCGCGCCACCGTCAGTGAGTTCGGTCCGGTGCTGCTGGGGCGCATCCTGGAGCTCAATGACACCCAGCAGAGCGTGCTCGCGCTTGTGTTCAAGTACTGCGACGACAACGGGCTGCCGCTGCTCGACCTCAAGGACCTGCGCCGCGTGCTGCAGTTCACCACCCAGGAGGGCAAGGCCGAAGTGCAGAAGCACTATGGCGCCGTGAGCCCCGCCACCGTGAACACCATCCTCCGCAAGCTCATCGAGATCGAACAGCAGGGCGCCGACCGGTTCTTCGGGGAGCGCAGCTTCGAGGTGAACGACCTGCTCGCCCAGCGCGACGGCAGGGGCGTGGTGCACATCGTGCGCCTCACCGACATCCAGGACAAGCCCCGCCTCTTCAGCACCTTCATGCTGTGCCTGCTGGCCGAGATCTACGCCACCTTCCCCGAGGTCGGCGATCCCGAGAAGCCCAGGCTCTGCCTTTTCATCGACGAGGCGCACCTGATCTTCGACACCGCCACGAAGCCCCTGCTCGAGCAGATCGAGACCATCATCAAGCTCATCCGCTCGAAGGGGGTGGGCGTGTTCTTCTGCACGCAGGACCCCTCCGATGTGCCGGAGGGCGTGCTGGGCCAGCTCGGCCTCAAGGTGCAGCACGCCCTGCGCGCCTTCACCGCCAAGGACCGCACCACCATCAGGCGCACGGCCGAGAACTACCCGCTCACCGACCTCTACGACACGGAGACCCTGCTCACCTCCCTCGGCATCGGCGAGGCCATCGTGACGGCCTTGAGCGAGAAGGGCACCCCCACGCCCCTGGCCCACACCCTGATGCGCGCCCCGGTGACCCGCATGGACGTGCTGAGCCCGCTGGAGCTGGACGGTCTGGTGGCCCGGAGCGAACTGGCGCGCAAGTACAACGAGGAGATCGACCGCGACAGCGCCTTCGAGCTGCTGGAGAAGCGGCTGAAAGGGGAGGAGGAGGCCCCCAAGCCTGCCCCTGAAGGCAAGGAGAAAGCCGGCCCTCGGAGGAAGGAGACCACCGTGCTGGAGGACCTGAGCAGGAACACCATGGTGCGGCAGGTGGGCAACACGCTCATGCGCGAGCTCACGCGTGGGCTGCTCGGCGTGCTGGGCGTGAAGCCCCGGAGGCGCTGAGCCGGGTGGGAACGCGAAGGCCACCGCCGGGGCGATGGCCTTCCAGGTGTTCGGGTCGCTGGGATCAATCCCTGCGGCCCATGTAGATCATGATGTAGTACAGCAGGGTGGCCAGCGAACCGATGGCGGCCACCACGTAGGTGCGCGCGGCCCACTTCAGGGCATCGGCGCTCATGTCGTACTCGCCCGTGGTGACGATGCCGTTGCGCTTGATCCAGGCCAGGGCCCGGTTGCTCGCATCGTACTCCACCGGCAGGGTGATGAAGGCGAACAGGGTCGTCATCGCGAACATGATGATGCCGATGAGCAGGAGCTGCGGGAAGGTGTTGATGAGCAGGATGCCCCCCAGGAGCACCCACTGCATGAATGTGCTCGTGACCTGCACCACCGGCACAAGCTTGCTGCGCATGGTGAGCCAGCTGTACGCCGTGGCATGCTGCACCGCGTGGCCGCATTCGTGC
>JBIJCH010000231.1:0-4555 GCA_044344815.1 Flavobacteriales bacterium
TGGCCTTCCGCGTGCAGGACTTCGTCACGCCCAATGCCACCGTGCAAGTGCGGATGATCGCGTCGGACAGCATCCGGGTGGGGCAGAACCTCAACGGGGGCAGCCTCGTGGAGGCCGCGGTGGACGACATCCAGCTCTGGGAGAACGTGTCCACCATCGGCATGGACGAACTGCCGCGCACGGTGTTCAGCAGCCTGTACCCCAACCCGGCGAACGACCAGCTCACGGTGGGCCTGGAGCTTGATGCGCCCGCTTCGCTGCGCTGGCAGGTGCTCGACGCCATGGGCCGCGTGGTGATCGACCGCGCTGTGGGCCAGCGTTCGGGCCAGGTGCGGGAGCGGATCGACGTGCGCGCCCTCGCGGAGGGCGCCTACGTGCTGCGCGCCACCTGGTCGGGCGGCCGGGCCGAACAGCGCTTCACGGTGGTGCGCTGACCGGACATGCTGCGCGTGAAGGCCCGCCGGATCATCCGGCGGGCCTTCGCGTTTCAGGGGACCACCACGCGGGTGGTGCGCAACAACGGACCCTTCTGGAGGCAGACCAGGTAGGTCCCTGCGGGCAGTGCGTTCCGCGGTCGGATGGGGGCGGAGCGGTGCGGGAATGCTTGGATCAGGCGGCCCTGGAGGTCGAGGATGCGCACCTGCTCCCAAGGGCCATCGGGAAGCTGCCAGGACCCATCGGGCAGCACGGCGATCGCCGTGGGGAGCGCGGGCACCGCCGTGGTCACGTTGCCCAGCACCAGGTCCACCACCTCGGCCTGGTCAAGCGACCGGTCGTAGAGCCGCAGGTCGTCCAGCGCGCCGAAGAACGCCCGCTGGTCGGTGGCCAGGTTGCCGAAGGCCACCGGCGCCTGCGGATGATGGCCGATGCCGCCCGACGCAGGCAGGGAACCCACGAGCGAACCGTTCAGGTAGAGGCGCATGGTGACGCCGTCGTAGGTGCCGGCCAGGTGGTACCACGCGTTGCTGAAGATGTTTGAGGGCGGCACCTCCAGGGTGTGCACCACGCCGGCGGCGCGCACCCTGAACCGGGCCCCCGTGCTGTTCACCAGGCTCAGCGACCACACGAAGTCCTGCTCCTGCGGCCCGATGGCCTTGGCCATCAGCACGCGCTCGGTGCCGCTCACCACCACGGGCTTGAACCAGCAGGCCAGCGTGAGCTGGTCGTTCGTGCCGTTGGTGAGGTCGCACGGCCCCGCCACCACGCGTGCATCGTTGCCGTTGAGCAGGATGGCGCCGTTCCATTGCCCGCCGGCCGGTTGCCAGAGGCTGTTGCCCTGCACCGTGCCATCGGAAGTGCCCGCCACATCGGGGGCCAGCATCCCGGCCTGCTCGTCGAGCGGCCAGTGGTGCGCCGGTGGCTGGGCGTGCAGGTGACCCACGAGGCTCAGTGCGGTGAGCAGGAACAGCGGGCGGTCCATGGCGGTGGGCTTTGGCCACACCTACGTTGTGGGACCCGCGGGCGGTTCGATCTTTTCGACCAAGGCCACTTCGGCACGAACGGGCCGCGAACGGTCTTCGCCGGGGAAAGTCAAGCGCCCCTCACCGAAGGGAGCGGACCAGCGCCTCGCGCACCACCGCGCACAGGTCCTTGGGGAAGCGCCCGTTCCGCAGGTGGCCCTGGTTCACCTCCAGTTCGATGCCGGCGTAACGCGTGCGATGCAGGCGCCGCAGGTGCGTGGGCAGGCCATCGGCCTTGCCGAGGTACGGGCGGTTCATCCGTACCTCCAGATCAGGGTCGATGGTCAGCAACGCATCGCGCCAGCGTTCGGCCCAGTGCTTCTCCTGCCGCCGGGCGGGATCGTACAGCAGACCGATGTCCAGCGTACGTACCGCACCGTTGAGCACCGGCGTGAAGGAGTGCACGGCCACATGCCTCACGTGCTCCTCTGCGTTGGTCCAGGCCGCCACCTGCCGGCCGATCGCGTCGCGGTGCGGACGGTAGTACTGTTCAAGGATGCGTTCTCGCTCCGCTCGGGAGAGGCCCTTGGTGTAGGAGGAGAAGAGTGCGGGGTGGTGGCGGGACCGGTTCAGTTCGACCAGGAGCCGCGTACGGGTGGCGGCGAAGGCGGCATCCGAAAGGGGGGCGAGCTGCTTGAACAGCCCGAGGGCGCCCGGGTCCCATCCACGGTGGCCGCGCAATACGTCAGAGGCCCCCTTGAACAGCGGGCGGTATACAGCGGGTACTTCGTTCCCCCCGTGCTCGCAGGTGAGCAGCAGCTTCATGCGAAGGGCCGGTCGTCCTGCAGGCAGCCGGCGAGCTGGCCGTACACCGCGCGCACCTGCTCCGGTGTCGGCGTCTTGCCGGTGTGCGCCAGGATCCGGGACGACAGGCAGCCGTGCTTGAGGATGTGCTCGATGCCCGCCCGTGCGTTCTCGCTCAGCTCGTCCTTGAGCTCGTTGTACAGGTGGGCCCACAGGTTGGCCGCGGTCATGCGCGCCTCCTTCAGCACACCGAACATGATCAGGTACTCCTTGTTGGTGATCACGGCCTTGCCGGCGTCCTTGATCACCTGAAGGAAGATGGGCAGCAGGTCGGCCTCGCTCCAGGCGCGCTGCAGGTAGTTGCTCACCCAGCGGCCCTTCACCATGGCCCGTGTCACCGCCACGATCAGCTCGGCGATGGCCAGGTCCATGGCCGGGCATTCCTGGATGTCGATCACCCGGATCTCGATGGCGCCGCGGTCGAAGCGGGCGATGGCGCCGCGCGAGTTCGCGAAATGGTGGTCCATCACGTGCTCGGTGTCGTACGGCGCCAGGGCCTGGGCGATGGGGCTGAAGATCTCGCGGTAGTAGTCCTCCTGGGTGAACACCGCCTCGGGGATCAGCGAGCCCATGAGCTCGGGCAGGCGTTCCTGGTGGTGCAGGTAGGCCTCCATGCGGCTGTCGAGGAAGCCGGTGGCCTTGCCGTCCAGCAGGGGGGAGCTGGCGCTGAGGGCCGGGATGATGGGCAGCACCATGCGGATGGCGGCATGCAGCTTCCCGAACTCCTCGTCGTTGGCGAAGGGCAGGTTGAGGTGCGTGCTCTGCAGGTTGCTCCAGCCATGTCCACGGCAGTCGAAGATGCGGTTGTACAGGGCGTAGACCTCGTTGTGCTCGTGGGGCCAGATGACGGTCTCACTGAACGGGTCCATCAGGGGGTGCGCTGCGGTGGGCAGCAGCATGCGGCCCTGCTTCGCGAGCAGGGCGTTGATGGCCCTCACCTCGGTGGCGAACTTCCGCTGGAAGGAGGCGATGCGCCGCGTGGGCTTGGCGGTCTTCAGTTCCACCACGTGGCTCACGAGCTCGTTGCTCCATTCCACGTCGCCGCGCTCCACGTCGCCGGTGATCTTTCCGGTGACCGCCTCGAAGAGCCTGTCCACCGTGGGACTCACCTTCAGGGTGTCGTGCTCCACCACCATGTACTCCAGTTCGATGCCGGTGACCTCGAACAGCTTGAACTTCCTGCCGGTCATGCGTTCATGTGCGTTGGGGTCGCTGCCGGCGCAATGCCGATGCGGCGCTCGATGGAGCGCTTCAGCGAACCGATGATGCGTCTGTACAGTTCGTCGCCCAGCACCACGTCCTCCACACCGTGGTCGATGTTGGGGCATTCGTTCACCTCGATCACGTAGGGCTTCCCGTTCAGCTCCTTGATGTCGACGCCGAAGAGGCCCTGGTCGCCCACGATCGCCTTCACGGCGTGCACCGCGGCATCGATGATGGGTTTCGCGCATTCATGCACGTGCATGGTGGCGAAGTCGCCCGTCTGGTCCTTCTTGGTGCTGCTGCCCCAGTTGTAGATCTGCCAGTGGCCGCGGGCCATGAAGTACTTGCAGGCGTAGAGCGGCTCGCCGTCGAGCACGCCTATGCGCCAGTCGAAATCGCTGGGCATGTACTCCTGCGCGATCACCAGGTCGCTGGCGTCGAGCAGCTCATCGAGCTTCCGTTGGAGCTCCTCCGCCGTCTTCGCCTTGGTAACGCCCATGCTGAAGGTGGAATCGGGGAGCTTCAGCACCACGGGCAGCCCGAAGCGGCCGGCCACCTCATGCCGGTTCTCGCTGTGCACGATCATCGTGCGCGGGCTGGGCACCTTGTGGGCCTCCATCACCTCGGCCAGGTACACCTTGTTGTTGCACTTGAGGATCGCGTCGGGCGCGTCCATCACGGCCAGCCCTTCCTTCTGCGCCTTGCGGGCGAAGCGGTAGGTGTGGTCGTTCACGTGCGTGTTCTCGCGGATGAGCAGGGCGTCGTACTCACCCACGCGGTCGATGGCGTCGGGGCCGATGATGTCCACGGCGAAGCCCATGTGCTCGGCGGCCTGGCGGAACTTGACGATCGCGCGCCGGTTGCTGGGCGCCGCCTTGTCCTCCGGGTTCACCAGGATGGCGAGGTCGTACTGGCTGCGGTCGTCGCGGGCCTTGTCGTACCGCTTCTTGGCGAAGTACTCCTGGGCGAAGTGGCGCACGAAGGGCAGGTGGTCCTCGGGGATCTCGTTGTAGGGGATGGCCCGCATGCCGCGCAGCTCCCACTTCTCGCCCTTCACGAAGCGCGCGCGCAGCAGGGGCGCGCGGAAC
>JBIJCH010000029.1:0-11371 GCA_044344815.1 Flavobacteriales bacterium
AGCATCGCCCAGTTCGTCTCCACCCTGCTGATGGGCGGGCTGGCCATGCTGGCCGGTGGGGCGGCGGTGCATGGCCTCGCCGCCTCGCCGCTGCTGGGCGCGGTGGTGATGTGGTCCGCCTTCCTCATCGGCTGTGCCGCTGTGGCCCTGTACTTCAGCCCGGCCACCTTCGGCCGCCTGCTCCTCGCCATCCCCTGGCTGCGGCGCTTCGAGCGTCATGCGCGCGTGCTCGACACCATCGACCGGGGCACGCTGCGGAACGTGCTCGTGCTCAGCCTGGCGCGGTACGCGGTGTTCACCCTCCAGTTCGCCCTGCTGGCCCACGCCCTCGCCGGCACGGGCCTCGTGAGCGCGCTGCGCACGGTGCCCGTGGTGTTCCTGGTGACCACCTTGGTGCCCACCACGGCCCTCACCGAACTGGGGGTGCGCAGCAGTGTCGCCGCCACCTTCATCCCCGGTGATGAGGCGGCCATCGTGGCGGCGTCCGCGCTGCTGTGGGTGGTGAACCTGGTGGTGCCGGCGCTCGCCGGCGGAGTGGCCCTGCTCGTGGCCCGCATCCGCACAGAACGGTCCACCCCATGAGCACCGCATTGTGCGCCGCCCTGGCCGCGCTGGCTCTCGCGCTGGTGCATGCCGCGCGCATGAACGCCTGGCGCGAGGCCCTGCGCAACGCCGGTGCCGGGGGGGCACCGGAGGCTGCGACGGAGGTGGAGCCCGTGTCGGTGGTGGTGCCCGCGCGCGATGCGGCGGAGACCCTGGTGCCGCTGCTGCAGGACCTCCATGCACAGACGCACCGCGCACACATGGAGGTGATCGTGGTGGACGACCACAGCAGCGATGGCACGGTGGCCCTGGTGGAGGCCATGAGGCCCCGCTGGCCCGACCTGCGCCTTGTGCGCCTGGAGGAGGCCGCGGGCAAGAAGGCCGCCCTTTCGGCAGGCATCGCCGCAGCGCGCCATGGCCTTGTGCTCTTCACCGATGCCGATGCCCGGTGCGGACCCGACCGTGTGGCGGCCATCGCCCGGCATCGCGCCGTGCACGATTGGGACCTCCTCGTGGCCCCGGTGCGCACACAGGGGGAGGGGCTGCTGGGCCTGGTGCAGGTGGAGGAGCAGGTGGCGCTGAGCGGTGCCGCTGTGGGTACCTGGGCGGAGGGGGCACCACTGATCGCCTACGGCGCCAACCTGGCGGTGTCACGGGAGGCCTTCACGGCGGTGGGCGGCTACACCGGCGACCGGTGGGCGGGCGGCGATGATGTGTTCCTGCTCCACCGCTTGCGGCGGCATGGCCGGCCGACGGCGCTGAGCATGGACCCCGCGATGATGGTCACCGTGGAGGCCGAGCCCACCAGGGGAGGTTTCCTGCGGCAACGGCTTCGGTGGGCGGGCAAGATGCGCGGCGTGCGGCTGCGCGGTGCCACCCTCGCGGCCGGGTCCGGTGTGCTGCTGCCGTGGATGCTGCTGGGGTTGTCAGCGCTGGTCCTGCGCGAGCTCCGCCTGGGGCAGGGCGCGCTGTTCACGCTGGGCACGTTGTGTTCCGCCTGGTGCGCGTGGCTGTTCCCCACGGTGGCCATGGCGGGCGATGCGCGGCGTATCCTGTTCGGGCATGCGGCGCCGTTGCGCAGTGCCCTGGCCCTGCTGGCGTTCAGTGTGCTCGCGCCCTTGATCGCGCTGGCCTCATTGGTGGTGCGGCCGCGGTGGAAGGGGAGGCGTGTGTGAGGTGCTCAGGGTGTGCGCACCACCCGCGCACCGGCACCGCTGAAGGCGGAACGGACCACGTAAAGCCCGGGTGGCGTACCGGCCATGGGGATGCGCACAAGGCCCTGCCCCGTGCTGCGTGCCGTGCGCACCCAGCGCCCCTGCGCGTCGAGCACGATCAGGTCGCCGCGTTGGTCGGCGGTGGTGCTCACCACAAGGTCGTCGCCCACGAAGCGCGCGACCAGGGCCTCATCAGGCGTGGCATCGGACATGCCCACGGTGTTGCAGGGCACGCTCACTGCCGGCAGGTTGGCATCCAGCCAGGCCCAGCGCTCCTGCAGGAACCACTTGAGGGTGTCCACCTCGCCTTGGTGGTCCGCAGCGATGTAGTAGTTCGGCCAGACGTAGGCCCCCATGATGGGCCAGACCGTGAAGTTGAACCCCTGGCTCTCGGCCAGCAGGGTGGTCATCGAGTCGGCAAGTGCGCCGATGGTGGCGGGGCTCAGGGCCGTGTGCTTCACCTCTTCCCACCGGCAGCGCACCACGCGCTGGAAAGCCGTGTCCTCGGCGAGCCTCTCCCACCAGCCGCTCACCTGCCAGTAGTCACCGGGGCAAACAAGCCCGAACTGGTGCACCCAGCCATCGGTGCGCCAGAAGTCGCAGAAATTCCCGTTGCCATAGGATAGATCGTAGTCCCAGACCGGACCGGCCTTGAGCTTGCCGCCCCGGCTCGCCCGGTCCTTGTAGTAGAAGGTGCTGCTGCGGTAACCGTCCAGGTTCTTCACCAGTTCGGTGATCAGGAAGTGGTCGGCCCAGGAGCGTACGTCGATGTAATGCGGATAACCGGTGAGGGTGTCGGCGGGGTCGGGCCCTTGAAGGGCGAGCTCGAAGCTGTCCACGTAGGCCTCGATGTAGGCGGCCTGCTGCGGCATGATCTCCGCATCGCCTGGTTCCTCGTACTGGATCAGCACCGGCTGGCCGCCCGGGTTGTACGCGGGGGGCAGCAGGCTGGGCCACCCGCCACCACCGCCACCGTTCACCTTGTCCACCTTGATGATGTATCCGCCTGTGACCTGGTCCCCGCTGATGTCGGTGACCTGCAGGCGGGCGATGTCCACCCGCCCATCGTCGCGCTTGATCTTCTCGCAGAAGGTGTAGACCCCGATGTACGCACCGTTGAGCACCACGTCCACGTGCATCGTGCGCGGCGCGTACTGGCCCAGCCCGCGGGCGGTGGCATAGGTGAGCGCGTTGCGCATGAGCGTCTTGTCGGCGTAGCCCGCGCTCAACACCCAGTCGCTTTCGACCGGCATGCCGAAGAGCACCACGTTGATCGCGTTGGCGTTCATGTCCCAGGTCTCGAGGGAGTAGCTGCGCTTGGGCATGCCGTTGGAGCTGAAGCCACGGCGCTCGATGCCCACCTTTCCCGCGTAGTGGTTGAAGGGGTCGGTGATCAGGTTGCGCACGCCGGGCCCGTTCCAGATGATGCCCATGTCGGCCATGATCTTGGGGTCGTCGGGGATGCTCTGCCCGTTGGTGTTGATCACCACGATGGGCAGGTCGCTGCCGGTGAGCGCGAAGTAGCCGGCGGGATCGGTGCCGAAGGTGATGCTCCAGCTGAAAAGGGTGCCGGCATCGGCGAAGGCGTAGTTATCGTAGATCCGGAGCGACCAGGTGCCGTTGCCGTTCTGTCCGTTGTTCACCAGGCCGAGCTGGCCCTGGGGCCTGAAGGTGCCGGTGAAGGGCGATGATGCGGCGACGATGCTCTGGGCCGCATCCTGCTCGAAGCACGTATTGGTGTAGTTGTCATCGGAGCCGCCGTTACCGATGCTCAACGGAACCACGCTGCCATCCGGCGCCACCAGGCTGATCTCCAGGTCGGCGTTCCAGGTGTGCACCAGATCGATGCACACGCGCTGCACACCGAAGAGGGCGGTGTCCAGGTTGGTTGGCACCAGCCCCGCCACCGGGAGCGGGAAGTCGAAGGTGGTGCCGTCGTCGGGGATCGGCCCGCCAGCGCCGCCGAAGGTCTGGGCGGTAAGGTGCAAGGCGGGCAGCAGGGCGCCGATGGCGAAGAGCGAACGCATGGCCGCAATTTATTCAGGCACCTGTTGCGCCTTCAGGTCACACGACCTCGGCAAGGTTCCCGGGATCAGAAGGGCAGGTCGTCGTCACCCAAGGGCGGAGCGTCGGCGGCGCTTGGGGGAGGTGCCTGCGGGTAGCCGCCGCCGGATGACGATGGGGCCGCGCCGCCCATGCGCTCGATGCGGTTGCCGCTCAGGCTCAGGAAGTACTTGGTCACCCCATCACGACCGGTCCATTCACGACCGTTCACGTAGCAGGTCACGGTAACCTCGTCGCCGGGCTTGTAGCCGTCGAGCAGCGCGGTGCGGTCCTGCGTGAACTCGATGGGTATGTGCTGCGGCCGCTGGCCGCTGGGCTCTGTGACCACAAGCTCGCGCTTGCTGAACTTGTCGCTCACCTGCTGTGTCTTGCCGACGAGCTTGATGGAGCCGGAGATGGTGACCTGTGCCATGCTGTTCGATGCCGGATGACCGGCGGTTGAGGTTATCGGAAGGGTGCGAAGATCGTGGTTCGGGATCACCGGTCGTTGAACGCGAGCACCGTGAGGAGCGCCTCGTCCACCTTGTCGGCCAGGAGCAGCTGGCGGGCACGGTGATGCAGCGCGGCCTTGAGCTCATCGGGACGGCCCTGCAGCTCGATGAACAGCTCGGCCAGGGCCGTGAGCTTGTGCTCGTTCACACGGGTCTCATCGGGCAGCGCGAGCACGGCGCCCAGGCGGCCCAGGTCGCTGCCGGTGAGGATGGGGCTCTCCCGCACGTCGCGCGGCAGCGCGTCCACGCCGATGCCGATCTCCTTCGCCGGCTGGGCCAGTTCGAACAGGGCATCGCCGTGGGCGCGCACGTAGAAGTGCCCGCCCATGCGCCCCACCAGGTCGATCTTGCGCTGGTCGATGCGCCCGCGGGCATCAAGGACCTCGTCGGCGATGTGGATCATCACCACCTCGCAGATCACCAGGTTCCCCGCGCCGCCGCCCGTGCCTGTCTCGATCACCTGCTTCACCACGCACTCGAACTGCACCGGGCTCTCCTTCACGCGGAAGGGCTTCACCTTCGCGGAGGGTTCCATGGTGAAGCCGGCCTTCTCGAACTCGTTCACCCCGGCGGGGTATTCGGTGCTGGCCAGGGAGGCCTGGTGCACCATGGCGTAGGTCACCACGTTGATCACCACCTCGGGCACGGCCTTCACGTTGTGGTAGGTGTCCTTGGTGGTGTTGTCGCGCCCGCGGCGGGCCGGGCTGAAGATCATCAGCGGCGGGTTGGCCCCGAACACGTTGAAGAAGCTGAACGGGCTGAGGTTGGGCCGGCCTTCCGCATCAAGCGTGCTGGCGAAGGCCACGGGCCGGGGTCCCACGGCGCCCACCAGGTGCGCATGCAGTTCGGGGATGGTGAGGGTGCTGGGGTCGATCTGCCTCATGGCATTGAGCGTCAATGGGTTGCGGAGCTGATCATGAACGGGGGCAAGGCCCCGGGCGAACGGCCGCGCACGAAGGTAACGGGCACCACCGAACCGCTACCTTTGCGCGCTTTTTCAGCCCACGGACGTGGCGGAACTGGTAGACGCGCCAGACTTAGGATCTGGTACCGCAAGGTGTGGGGGTTCGAGTCCCCCCGTCCGTACTTCGGTGCGCCCGAAGCCTATGCGGAGGCGACCTGTTCCGCCGAAGCCTCGGCGAAGGCGGACATTCACCATCGGAACCGCAAGTTGAAAGCGGGCTCCGGAGAACACCCTCCATTTTCCCCGAAATGAACATCGAACGCGAAGAGACCGGCACGCTCACCGCCACGCTGAAGGTGAAGCTCACCCCCGAGGATTACACGCCCGGCGTGGAGAAGGCCCTGAAGGAGCAGCGCAGGACCGCTGTATGGCCAGGCTTCCGCCCCGGCCAGGTGCCCATGACCATCGTGAAGAAGCGCGTGGGCAAGGCCGTGCTGGTGAACGAGGTGGAGCGCCTCATCGGAGAGAGCCTCAACCACTACATCCAGGACAACAAGCTGCGCGTGCTCGGCCAGCCGCTGCCGCTGAACGACAGCATCGAGGGCAACGATTGGGACCGCCCCGGCGAGTTCCAGTTCATGTACGAGATGGGACTGGCGCCCACCTTCGATGTGGAGCTGCAGGGCCTCGCGGTGAACTACCCCGTGGTGGACGTGAGCGATGACCTGGTGCAGCGCGAGGTGGCCGACATGCAACGGCGCTTCGGCACCATGGCCGATGCGGAGACCTCCGAGGGCAGGGACATGCTGCTGGGCGACCTCATCGAGCTCGACACCACCGGGGCCATCAAGCCCGGCGGCCTCATGAACCGCACCACCATCAGCCTGGAGTACCTGAAGGACGAGGCCACGCGCGAGGCCCTCACCGGCAAGGCCGTGGGTGCCGAGGTGACGGTGGACCCCGGCAAGGTCGCTGACAGCCACGACGACCTCGCCCGCATGCTCAACACCGACCACGAGCGCGTGCACCATATGGAAGGCAGCCTCCTGTTCCGCATCGCCGAGATCAAGCGGCTGCAGCCGGTAACGCTGGACCAGACCCTGTTCGACCGGGTTTACGGCCAGGGCGCCGTGGCCGACGAGGCCGCGTTCCGGGCGAAGGTGAAGGAGGGCCTGGAGGGCATGTTCCGCCGCGACAGCGACCGCGTGTTCAAGCGTCTGGTGATGAGGACCGTGAGCGAGAAGGCCTCGGTGCAACTGCCCGATGCCTTCCTCAAGCGCTGGATCCGCATGAACAGCGACAAGCCCATGTCCGACGCCGATGTGGACGCGGGCTACCCGGGCTACGCCGAGGGCCTCAAGCGCCAGCTGGTGGAGGACCGCGTGCTGGAGAAGTACGGCCTGGAGGCCAAGGGCGAGGAGCTCGATGCCTTCGCCAAGGGCTACATCGCCGACCAGTTCGCGCAGTACGGCATGCCTGCCCCCGAGGGCGAGGACCTGCAGCGCATGGCGGCCCGCATGCTGGGCGACCGCGAGCAGATCAAGCGCATGCGCGACGCCATCGTGGACCAGAAGCTCACCGCCCACTTCAAGGCCATGCTCGCCCCCAAGGAGCAGCGGGTCTCCTTCGATGAGTTCGTAAACTTGGCCCGGACGGCCTGACGCACTTCGCGCCGGCGAACCGATCCACAACGCACCCACGCATGTTCCCCCAAGACGAGTTCCGCAAGTACGCCGTGAAGCACCGCGGCATCAACAGCATGGTGCTGCATGATTACCAGGCGAGCATGACGCCCTACATCATCGAGGAGCGCCAGCTGAACGTGGCCCAGATGGACGTGTTCAGCCGCCTGATGATGGACCGCATCATCTTCCTGGGCACCGGCATCAACGACCAGGTGGCCAACATCATCCAGGCGCAGCTGCTGTTCCTGGAGAGCGTGGACGCCAAGAAGGACATCCAGATCTACCTCAACAGCCCCGGTGGCGGGGTGTACGCGGGCCTGGGCATCTACGACACCATGCAGTACATCAACTGCGATGTGGCCACCATCTGCACGGGCATGGCCGCGAGCATGGGCGCCGTGCTGCTCTGCGCCGGGGCCAAGGGCAAGCGCAGCGCCCTCCGCCACAGCCGCGTCATGATCCACCAGCCGATGGGCGGGGCCGAGGGCCAGGCCAGCGACATGGAGATCACCGTGAACGAGATCAGGAAGCTGAAGAAGGAGCTCTACGAGATCATCAGCAACCACAGCGGCCAGCCCTTCGAGCGCGTGGAGAAGGACGGCGACCGAGACTACTGGATGATCGCCGAAGAGGCCAAGGCCTACGGCATGATCGACGAGCTGCTCGTGAAGCACACCAAGTAAGGGAGGTCCCTTTCGTGGAACGGTCCGAAGGCCGGGTGGTCCGCCGCCCGGCCTTCGCTGTATCTTTCGCGGCCGTTCCGCGGTATACAGGAACGTCACTTCCCACGCGCCATGGACAAGAAAGAGATAAAGTGCTCGTTCTGCGGCCGCGACAAACAGGACACCAACGTCCTGATCGCGGGCATCACCGGGCACATCTGCGACAGCTGCATCGCCCAGGCGCAGAACATCATCACCGAGGAGCTCAGCCAGCGCTCGCGCAGCGAGATGGAGGGCAGCCTCATCCTGCAACGCCCGGCCGACATCAAGCGCTTCCTTGACGAGTACGTGATCGGCCAGGACGATGCCAAGAAGGTGCTGAGCGTGGCGGTGTACAACCACTACAAGCGCCTGCTCCAGAAGCCCGCTTCGGGAACGGACGAAGTGGAGATCGAGAAGAGCAACATCATCCTCGTGGGCGAGACCGGCAGCGGGAAGACCCTGCTGGCCAAGACCATCGCGCGCATGCTCAACGTGCCCTTCGCCATCGCCGATGCCACCGTGCTCACCGAGGCCGGCTACGTGGGCGAGGACGTGGAGAGCATCCTGAGCCGCCTGCTCCAGGCCGCCGACTACGACGTCAGCAAGGCCGAGCGCGGCATCGTCTTCATCGACGAGATCGACAAGATCAGCCGCAAGAGCGACACCCCCAGCATCACGCGTGACGTGAGCGGCGAGGGCGTGCAGCAGGCCCTGCTGAAGCTGCTCGAGGGCAGCACCGTGAGCGTGCCCCCCCAGGGCGGTCGCAAGCACCCCGAGCAGAAGCTCATCCAGGTCGACACCAAGAACATCCTTTTCATCTGTGGCGGCGCCTTCGACGGCATCCAGAAGATCATCGCGCGCCGGGTGAAGAGCAGTGCCGTGGGCTACAGCGCGAGCAAGGAGGGCCGGATCAACGACGAGCACCTGCTGCAGTACGTGAGCCCCACCGACCTGCGCAGCTACGGCCTCATCCCCGAGCTCATCGGCCGCTTCCCCGTGCTCACCTACCTGGACCCGCTCGACAAGGAGAGCCTCCGTCGCATCCTCACCGAGCCCAAGAACGCGCTGATCAAGCAGTACGTGAAGCTCTTCGAGATGGACAAGGTGAAGCTGAGCTTCGACAAGAAGGTGCTCGACTTCATCGTCGAAAGGGCCGTGGAGTACAAGCTCGGGGCGCGCGGCCTGCGCAGCATCTGCGAGGCCATCATGACCGACGCCATGTACGAGGTGCCCGGCAGCGCCGACAGACCGAGCGAGCTGCGCATCACCCTGAGCTATGCGCGCGAGAAGTTCGACCGCTCGCGCATGAGCCAGCTCAAGGTGGCCTGAGGCGCCCTTCCGCCGAGGGCCGGACCCGCCCGTGGTGGGCCCTATCTTCGCGTCCCCAACGACCGAAGAACCGAACACCATGAAGCGCACCCTGCTCTCCCTCGCCGCGGCCCTGCCGCTCCTGCTCACCGCCCAGGACCTTCCGCAGCCCAGCCCCAAGGGCCGCGTGGAACAGGTCGTCGGCCTCACCAAGGTCACCGTGGAGTACAGCCGCCCCAGCGTGCGCGGCCGCCGGATCTTCGGCGACCTGGTGCCGATGGACAAGCTCTGGCGCCTGGGTGCCAACGCGGCCACGCTGTTCACCGTGGACGGCCCGGTGGTCATCGAGGACCAGAAGGTCCCCGCAGGCACCTACTCGCTCTTCGTCACCCCGCACGATGGGGCCTGGGAGTTCCACCTGAACAAGAACACCGAGCTCTGGGGCACCGATGACTACGTGGCCGACATGGACGTCGCCGTGTGGAAGGTCTCCACCGTGGACAATGAGTTCACCGAGACGCTCACCATCGGCTTCGACGAGGTGAAGGACGACAAGGCGCGCGTGGACGTGCGGTGGGAGAAGGTGCGTGCGAGCTTCATGCTGAACGCCGACGCCACCGAGAAGGCCATGGCCAACATCAAGGCCGCCATGGCGCAGAAGGAGATCAAGGCCGGCAGCTACAACCGCTGCGCCCGCTATTGCGTGGAGAAGGGCGTGATGCTGAAGGATGCGCTGGGCTGGGCCGAAAGGGCCGTGTCCATGGACCGCAAGTACTGGACGCTGCACACCCTGGCGCTGGCCCAGGCCGCCAACGGCAACTACCGGGATGCCACCAACACTGCGCGCGAGAGCCTGGAGCTCGCCGCCAAGGAGGGTGATAACGGCTATGTGAAGATGAACGAGGATCGCATCGTCGAGTGGTCGGCGAAGTGATCACGCCGGAATGACCTGGAAGAGCCCCGCCTCCCTGAGCTTGTCGAAGGGGCGGGGCTTTTTCGTGTTCAGTGCACGTCGATGCCGTCGAACCAGAGCTCGGTGATCACGGTGTCATCGAAGCGTTCGCCGGCGTACACTTCCAGGATCGTGAAGGTTAGCTCCATGGGCCTTCCATCGGTGCGCCGGCCGAACAGGCGGGGCAGCTTGAAGCATTGGTCGTCCATCGTGTCGGCCAGCTCCAGCTCCGCCACGGCCGCGCCGTTCTCCTCCATGCGCAGGCGCTTCACGCGGTTGTAGGCACGCCAGAGCTCCGGGCTCCGCACCAGCCCGTTCGACACGCACACGGTGTGCAGGCGCGGGCTGTCCGGCGCGAACCGGTAGATGAGCCGTTCGCCGATGCCCGGTCCGCCGGCGCCTTCGCTCCAGGCGGTGCAATGGTCCAGGTCGTGGGCCTGCACGGCATCGTAACGCCGGGTTCCTTCCGGTGGCAGGCTGCTGGAGGCCAGCACGGTGTCGGGGCCGCCGCCGCAATACCAGCTGCATCCCATCCCCACCACATCGCAGGGGCTTTCCCACTCCTCGCCGATCTCGTCGACATACCGGGCCAGGAGCGCCTGCCCTTCCGCAGTGAGCGGTGCTGTGGCCTCCAGCAGCGAGTCGAACGCGGCGAAGGCGGCGAAGCGGGCGGGGGAGAGGTCGGGCGTGGCACCCAGTTCGGGGAACATCCGGGGCGGTTCCTGTGCGGCAAGCAGCCCGGGCAGCAAGGCCAGGGCGATCGCGATCGCAGGACCGTTCATAGGCCGAGGCTCAACAGCCCGCCATCGGCCACCAGGCAGTGCCCGGTGATGAAGGAGGCTTTGTCCATGCATAGGAAGGCGATGGCCCCGGCCACCTCGTCGGGTTCGCCCACGCGCATCAAGGGCGTGCGCGCCAGGATCCGCTGCAGGCGGTCGGGCTGCGACAGCACCGGTTCGGTGAGGGGCGTGCGGATGTACCACGGGGCCACGGCGTTCACCCGTATGCCATCGGCGGCCCATTCCACGGCGAGGCTGCGGGTGAGCTGCAGGAGGGCGGCCTTGCTCATGGCATAGGCTGCTCCGCTGCCCACGTCCACGAAGCCCGCCACGCTCGCCACGTTCACCACGGCGGCGCGCCCGCCCAGCCGCAGCAGGGGATGCAGCCCGCGCAACAGCTCGGCCGGGCCCAGCAGGTTGGTGCCGATCACGGTGGCCTGCTCCGCGGTTGACAGCTCGGTCCAGGGCCGGCGGATGTTCATGCCGGCGTTGTTCACCAGGATGTCCAGCGCGCCCCACCGCCGTTCCACCGCCTCCACGATGCGGCGCCGGTGGTCCGGGTCGGTCACATCCGCCTGCACATGGTCCGCGTCATCGGGGGCGTTCCGGGCCACCACGAGCACTTCGGCGCCCAGGGCCCGCAGTTCGTGCACGGTCGCCGCCCCGATGCCGCGGGTGCCGCCGGTCACCAGGGCGCGGCGGCCGGCCAGGTCCCATCGCGTGTTCA
>JBIJCH010000218.1:0-4711 GCA_044344815.1 Flavobacteriales bacterium
CGCGCTGCGTGGTGCTGGCGGTGCCGTCCGTCACACGGATGGTGTAGATGCCGCTGGCGTACGGGGTGAGGTCCACGATGGTGCGGCCGGTGAAGCGGCCGGTGCTCACCACCTCGCCCAAGGCGTTCATCACGGTGATGTCCACGGTCTGCGGCTGGTCCACCACCACCTGCACGAGGCCATCGGTGGGGTTGGGGAACATGCCCACGCCGGCGAGGGTGTTCTCGGCGACCGAGGCGGCCGGATCGAGCACCATGCGGATGCCCAGGGCGTTTCCGTTGCTGTACGGACCCGGATCGGCCTCATCGGGGAGGTAGATCATGCTGCCGAAGAAGGGCTGGGGCACGGTCACATCGTCCACCACCTGCACATCGGTGGTGCCACCATTGCTGAACAGCTGCACCGAGGCGTAGTAGCCCCCCGGGGCCAGTTCGATGCCGCCGAAGAAGGGGATGCGGGCCACACCGGCGGTCACGTCGGCGGCGCTCACCACGTAGTCGAGGCTCTCGATCAGGGGCGAGTCGAGGTCGCCGTTGCCCAGTACGTTGGTGGTGTCGTGCAACGAGGCGATGATGGTGCCACCGGCCACCGTGGCGGGGCTCAGCAGCACATCAACACCGAACACGTCCATGGTCTGGAACACGGGGTAGTAGGTCATGAACGAAGCGCCGTCCTCAGAGGTGGTGAACGACGCGGTGCCCAGGGCCGAGGTGGTCGTGGGGCCCACGTGAACGCCGAGGCCATCGAGCGAGAAGTTCAGGTTGTCGATGGCGAAGGTGCGCACGATGGTGTCGTTGGAGGTGGTGGCCTCGTTGGCGATCTGGTCGGAGGTCACCACGAAGGTGGCCGTGTACACGCCCTCGCTCAGGGTGGGCAGCGTCACGAACTCCTCCATGATGGCGGTGTCACCGCTGGCCAGGGTGCCCACGGTGGTGGAGGCGGAGAAGGCCAGTACGTTGGAGGCATCACGCACCTCGGCGTTCAGCACCACGTTGGTCTGGTCCTGCGAGCCGAAGTTTTGCGGACCTCCATTACCACGTTCACGTCGGTGAGCTCACTGGCGCCGTTGTTCAGGAAGGTGCCACCCACCAGCATGGTGGGGTTCAGCTGGCTGGCAGGGATGCGGCCGTACTCCTCACCGGTGCCGGTGTGGGAGAGCACGCCGTAGTCCATCACGAGCTCGAACTCGGGCACGGGCGAAAGGTTGAGGTCATCGATGGCCCAGAAGTACTCCCAGCCACCGAGCCACTCGAAGCGGAGGTACACCGTTGCTTGGTTGGCCGCCACGGAGCTGATGTCGATGGCCACGAACTGCGGGTTGGCGCTCCAGCGCACGCAGGGGGGGGCGGCGGCGCCGGTCTCCAGGCAGGGGAAGGGGGCGAAGGAGGTCCAGGTGACACCGTCCGTGCTCACGTTCAGGCGAACGTTAGTGCTGCCGTCGTAGTCGAACACGCCCACCAGGCTTTCCATGGTGAAGAGCACCGAGGACTGGTTGGAGCAGTCGATGGCGCCGGTGGTGAGCTGGGTGAGGTGGTCGGTGCCCGGGGCGGCGGTGAGGCCGCGGTCCGAGTTGGCCCACAGGTAGCCGTTGCCGGCGGAGCTCCCACCGAACACGGAACTGGGCACATAACCAAGGGAGGCCACGCCCACGGCGCCGGGATCATCGGCCCACACGAAGGTCACCTCCGGGGTGCCCGAAGGGGTCAGGTTGTCCTCGTTCGTCCAGCCGGAAGGGATGGCGCCACCGGAGAAGTCCTCGGACCAGAAGGCGGTCGCACGCGCGGACTGGAAGGAGTTCGGAGCGGTCTGGTGAACGGCGGGACCAAAGGTGCCCGGGGCATGCGTACGCGGACCCTTGAAGGCAGGCATGCGATCGGTGCCGCCCGACTGGGCGATCACGCCGAGCGCACCGGCCACCAGCGAGGTCAGGAGGA
Organism: Flavobacteriales bacterium; assembly: GCA_044344815.1. Classification (GTDB taxonomy): domain Bacteria; phylum Bacteroidota; class Bacteroidia; order Flavobacteriales_F; family PHOS-HE28; genus PHOS-HE28. The sequence goes on from JBIJCH010000218.1 coordinate 1,935, forward strand.
TCGGTCTTTTCATCGTTGGATGGGTTAGGGGTTGATCGTTATCGGGGGCCAAGATAACCCTGTTCGAGGCTCGATCAACCTCCCAACCTGTGGCGGACCGTGGAAGTTCATCCCCCCGGAAGCACGAAGCCCCCCCGCAGTGCGGAAGGGCTTCGCCTAGGAGCGGGAAGGGCTTACTCCTTCACGAACTTCTTGGTGAGGGTGCGGCCGTTGGCGGCCAGCGACACGTAGTACACGCCGGCGTTCCAGCTGTTGGCGTTCACCGTGAGGTTGTGCAGGCCCATGGCCTTGTTGCCCAGGTCCTGGTTCATCACCATGCGGCCGGCGGCGTCGGTCACCAGCAGGCGCATCTTGGCGTCGCGGTCGATGGTGTAGGCGAGCTCCATGTTCTGGCCCACGAGGTTGCCGTTCAGGAAGCTCAGGCGCATGCCGTTGAAGGTGGCCTCGTCCTCGATGCCCACGTTGCTGGCGTCCACCACGGCGAACATCCAGAAGTCGAGGTCCAGGGGCCAGGCGGCGAGCATGGTGTACCAGTCACCGGAGTCCCACTGCTCCCAGCTGAAGTCCTGGAACTCGCTGAAGCCGTCCTCGGTGCTCACGATGCCCACGCTGTCACCGGCGCTGAGGCCGCTGAAGTCCACGCCGATGGCGAAGAAGTCGGACACGAACACGGGGTTGTTGAAGGTCACCCAGGTGAAATCGGCGCCGGTGGCGGTGTCGATCTGGCTGATGGGCACATCAAGGGAGGCGTAGACGCTGTTCTCGTTCGGGGCGCCGGTGGTCACCGGGCCGCCGCTGTTCTCACCATCACCGTTGGTGTTGTAGGCCTTCATCGCCACGCTGGAGTTCGGATCGCCGCTGGTCTCGACCTTGGCACCGAACCATACGCCCATGCCCTCGATGCTCACGGCATCATCCAGGAAGAACGCCTGGGCCTTGGCCAGGTCGCCGTAGCTGTTGGTACCCACCACCCAGCCACCGCCCTGCGCGTTGTACAGCACGGGGTTCTGCGGGTCGAGCGCACCGCTGAAGATGGTGTCGGTCGGGGTGCGCTCCGTCATGAACGACGGGGCCTGCATGCGGGTGGTCGAGCTCACCACGCGCTGTGCCATGGTGGCGCTGGTCGCACCGATCAGAAGGAGAGAGAGGAAAGACTTCTTCATGTGAAGGTTCTTAGGGTTTTCGTCAATGGTCCGTGGCAAAGGTAATGTTCCGCCCCGGTCGATCAGGGGCCGTTCCATGGGCACCTGGCCGATGGGCGCGACCATCCTTGGAGGCCAAGGGAGGTCAATGATCTTTCGTCGATGAATAGGTCTTTTTCGTCGATGTCAGGAGGGGCTCGATCCGGCTTCCCGGCCCGTGCCCAAGGCCTGCAGCACAACCGCCACCACCACCACGATCGCCGGCGCGATCAGGTTATACCACAGGAAGGCGATCTGGATCTCGGAGAAGTGGATGTACAGGATGATGGCCTGCGCCACCAGCGCCGCGATGAACACCGCCGTGCCGCCCACCCGCTTCAGGAAGAAGGCCACCAGGAAGATGCCCAGGATGGTACCGTAGAACAAGGAGCCGATGATGTTCACCGCCTGGATGAGGTTCTCGAAGAGCGAGAACAGCGCCGCGAAGGCCAGCGCCAGCAACCCGAAAAGCACCGTGGCCCACTTCGTGGCGCGCACCTGCTCACCGTCCGTGCGATCCTTCTTCACCACGTCCACCACGCTCGTGGTGGCCAAGGCGCTCAGTTCCGCACTGGTGCTGCTCATGCCCGCGCTGAAGATCATGGCCAGCAGCAGCCCGATGATCCCGGTGGGCATGTGGTCCATGATGAAAGTGATGAAGATGTAGTCCTTGTCGTTGGCCTCGGCGGAGGGCAGCGTGGCCTTCACCTCGGCACGGTAGGCTTCGCGGAGTTTCACATCCTGCTCAAGGGATGCGATCAGTTGCTGGTCATCCGTCGCGGCACCCTCGCGTCTGGCCTCGATCCATGCCTTCGCCTGGGTTTGTAACGATAGCTGATTGCGCGCGTGCGCTGCGTTGGCGGCTTCAGCCGCCCTCTGCGCCTCTTCCATTCTTTCCCTTGCATCCGCAGTGCTCTGCGCACTCTGCGCCTCTGCGGTTATCGCATTGTTCAGGCCCTCCACGTTCGCACTGTTCCAATGCACCGGCGCCGCATTGAACAGGTAGAACACGAACACCAGCACACCGGTGAGCAGGATGAAGAACTGCATGGGGATCTTCAGCAGCGCGTTCATCCACAGCCCGCGCTGGGCCTGCTGCACGTTCTGTCCGCTCAGGTAGCGCTGCACCTGGCTCTGGTCCGTGCCGAAGTAGGCCAGCTGCAGGAAGAAGCCGCCGATGAGGCCGCTCCACAGCGTGTACTTGTTGCCAGGGTCGAAGCTGGTGTCGATCACCTGGGTCTTGCCGAGGGCGCTGGCCAGTTGCAGGCTTTCCACGAAGCCGATGTGCTCACGCAGGTACCACACCACCAGCCCGAAGGCCACGAAGAGCCCGCCGAAGATCACGGCCATCTGCTGCTTGTGGGTCACGCCCACGGCCTTGGCGCCGCCGGTGGTGGTGTAGAGGATCACCAGCGTGCCGATGAACACGCAGGTCCAGCTGAGCGGCCAGTGCAGCACCTTGCTGAGGATGATGCTGGGCGCGTAGATGGTGATGCCGGCCGCCAGCCCGCGCTGGATGAGGAAGAGGCCTGCCGTGAGCAGCCGCGTGCGCGCATCGAAGCGCTTGCCGATGAACTCATAGGCCGTGTACACCTT
>JBIJCH010000233.1:0-4527 GCA_044344815.1 Flavobacteriales bacterium
CGTTGAGCACCTGGGAGGTGGCGCCGCATAGGGTGATGTCCGGCCCCAGGTTGACCGCGGGCAGTGGGTTGAACACGGAGAAGAAGGTCTTCACCGTCACACAACCCATGGGATCGGTGATCTCCACGGTGAACATGCCGGCCGTGCTCACGGAGATGCTCTGCGTGGTCTGGCCCGTGCTCCACAGGTAGGTCGAGCCGGGATAGCCCGCATCCAGCAGGATGCTCTGGCCCACGCAGGCGGCGAAGGTCTGCGGTGTGACGAGGTTGTCCCATGCGGAGATGATGGTGGTGCTGTCGCTGGAGGAGCAGCCGTAGGCATCGGTCACGGTCACCACGTAGGTCGCGGTGGTGTCCGCCAGGATCGTGGGCGAGGCGATGATGCCATTGTCGAGGAACTGCGCATTGCTCCAGGCGATGGTGAACGGAGCAGGCACGTTGTGCAGCACATTGAGCTGGTGTCCGGTGGTGATGCACAACGTATCGCTTGGAGAGGCATCCACCGTGTAGGGACCGTTCACGTTCACGGTGACCGCGGCCGATGCCGTGCATCCGGTCGATGGCTCCGTGACGGTGCAGGTGTACGTGGTGGTCGCCACGGGTGTGGCAGCCGGGTTCTGGGCCGCTGGGTTGCTCACGCTGGACGCCGGTGACCAGGCGAAGCTGTAGGAGCCCGTTCCGGTGGGGATCGCCGACAGGTCCGTACCGGAACCTGCGCACAGTTGCGTGCTGGTCGCCGACACGGTCACGCCTGTAAGGTCCCCCACGGTCACGGTCACCGCTTCACTGTCGCTGCAGCCGAACGGCGAGGTCGCGGTCACGGTGTATGTGGTGGTGGTGGTGGGCGTGGCCACGGGGCTGGCGATGGAGGGGTCGTTGAGGCCGGTCGCCGGGGTCCAGTTCCAGCTGACGGCGGTGGGATACGAAGGCGAGGCCTGCAGCTGAGCCGACAGGCCCGCATCGCAGACCGTGGTGTCGTCGGAGGCGGTGATGGTGAAGGCCGGTTGGACCAGGACGAGGACACTGTCCTGCGCGGAGCAGCCATTGCCGCCGCTGGCCGTAACGATGAACTGCGTGGTGGCCGGGGGAGAGGCCGCGGTGGTGGCGTTGTTCGGCGATCCGAGCCCCGCCGCCGGGGTCCAGGCGAATGTCAATCCGACGTTGTTGTTCCGGGTGACCACCACATCGTCCAGCATCCAGTTGTCCTGGCCCGCACCACTGTGCAGGAGCTGACGCCAGCGGAACAGGGTGTTCGCCGTTTGCGCGGGCGTGGGGATCGATGCCTGCACGGCCGTGAAACCCGGATAGACCGCTTCGTTGCAGGTGAGCATGGTGGTCCACGTTGCACCGCCGTTCACGGAGAATTCGAGAACCACGTCCTCACCCGGGTCGGCGTTGTCGCAAGGGGCCGTCCCGGTGGCGATCTTCAGCGCGAAGCGCACCGTGCCACCGTTGTTCACGTTCAACACGGTCGTGCGGGCCTCACGGATGCCTGCTCCGTTGAAATACAGCGCATCGCCGCTCACGGCGCCGCAGGTGGCGGTCACCGCCCCACCGTTCACCACCGTCCACATCGAACCAGGCGATCCGTTCAGGACATCACTGGCCACCACCTGTTCGGCCTGGGCGGTGAGCTGTACGCTGCCGCCGGCGCAGATGGTCGTATCGTTCACGTTGGCATGCACAGCGATGAGCGGGTTAGGCAGCACGTTCACCAGTATGCTGTCACTGATCGTGCCGCAGCCGATCGGACTGGTCACGTCCAGCCTGAACCAGGTGTTGGCCTGCGGTGATCCGAGCGGGTTCGGGATCGTGGGGTCGTTGAGCAGGGATGCGGGGCTCCAGGCAAGGTCGAAGGCCTGCGGACCGGGGACCGGCTGCACGTTGAGCTGCACGGCACCGTACTGGCACACGGTGGCCGCTGGCAGGTTGTTGGCGGTTAGGGTGAGCACCTGCGGCACCTGGGGACCCACGTGGTAGATGAAGGCGTACGGACAACCGCTTCCGGCCAGCTCGCCAGACACCGTGTAGGACGCGTTGCCCGTGGGTGTCACTGCGAGGCTGGCCGAGGTGCCGAGCACCAAGCCGGGGTTCGAGGCCTCGGTCCATGTGATGTTCACCAGTGGGACAGGGGCATTGAGCACGACCGGACCGTTGGCGCAGATGAGCGAGTCGTTCGGTGCGACGGGGATGGCCTTGCTCGCGAGGGTGTACGCGTAGCTCTCCCCGGTGCCGAGGCCCACGGCATAGGCCAGGAAGCCGGTGGGCGAGGCGAGCCGGTGCGTGCCGGCGCCCACGGTGAGGCGTGCGTGCGACCAACCGGGGCATGCAGGGAACGCCTGGAAGACGGACGCGTTCACCGGTACGCCGTTCAAGCTGAGCGAACCGGCGCCGGCCGTGGGCATCACCACCGAAACGCTGTGTGTGGTGATCTGGGGGGAGGCCACCATGCCGAACACGACACCGGTGGTCGTGCGCTCATCCGGCATCAGCTCGATCATGCTCGGGTCCCCGGCCGTGGCGCAGTTGAAGCCCTCCATGAGCTGCGCCACGCTCACGGGCTTGTCGGCCGTGATGCACACAGGTTGGTTCGCGCCGTTCACCAGATGCGATTGCCCTGCGTTCAGCAGCACGGGAGGACCCCCGTTGATCGTGACCTGCGTGTTGTTCTGGTCGGCGAGGATGCGGTAGGTGTGCGTGGTGACGCCCTGGAGCGGGATGGTGTGGAAGTTCATGCCCCACATCGCCGTGGGGACCATCTGCTCCACGATGTGGTCACACGCCGGGCAGCCGTTGGGCACGTTGGCGCACATGCTTCCGCCCAGAACCACGAAAGGCCGGCATGGACCGCTGGCGGCCGTGCCCCTCACGGTGGTACCGGTGATGTCGAGGGCTGCGCCGGCCGATTGCACCTGGTAGCTCTGGCCCGCATCGAGGCTCACGGTGAACGGCACACCGGCAGGGCGCCCGCCGGCGGTGTTCACGCTCGGGGTGATCTCCACCTCGGTGTCGTCCGCAGTGGCCACCACCAGCAGTTCGCTCTTGTAGAAGTCGTTGAAGCCGGAAAGCCCCCGGTAGCCCTGCACGCGGTAGCTGGTGCCCAGTGCCTCCAACGGCAGCACCTGGGCGGCGTCCACCGTGAAGCTCTGGTAGCTGGCCAGGCTCACCGTCACGCTGTCCTGGGTCTGCACCAGGATGCCCTTGTCGCTGATCACTTCGGTGCCGGTGTGCTCGTTGGTCACGGGCACCACCACGGTGGTCACGGCATTGCTGCCAACGGTGAACGGAGCGCTCCACCCGGTGCGCGGAACGGTCACCGTTCCGGTGGTGCCGTTCTGGGACGCGATCATCACGCGCAGCTCCATCGCACCGTACGCGTTCTGCATGTAGCCCAGCCAGAACTGGCGGCCCTTGGTGGGGAGGGGGGCGGTGGCCTGTCCGCTCACGGTGCCGGCGATCAGCAGGAGCACCACGAAGAGCGCCCACAAGAGCAGGCGGTCCAGGCTCATGGTGTCCAGGGACGCCCGGCGCGGGGCGGGCACGAAGGGTTCTCGAGGGAGCGTGGCCACGGAACGGTGTGAATGTTCGCGCTCTTCTACGGCGATCCGGGGCCGGGGGTTCACATGGCCCCATCACGCACGAAGGCCGGGGGATCGCCCCGGCCTTCGCGCTGTTCTGATGCGGCGTGTCAGCGGATCACCGTCACATGGCCCACGGCCTCCTTCTCGGCACCCACGAAGCCGACCACGTCCTCCACGAAACGGTACTTGCACTTCCACACGTACACGCCGTCCTGTACAGGCTGGCCGTTCACGCTGCCGTCCCAGAAGGCCGTGGCGTCCTTGCCCGTGAAGATGAGCTCGCCCCAGCGGTTGAAGATGCTCATCTCCACCGAGGCGATGTTGTAGCCGTCCGGGCCGAAGAGGTCGTTCACACCATCCCCATCGGGGGTGAACGTGTTGGGCACGAAGAACTGCGGCTCGCAGAACTCCTCCACCAGCACGCTGTCCGTGATGGTGCAGTTCAACGGCGTGGTGATCTGCACCACGTACATGCCGTAGGTGCTCACGTCTATGGCCTGGGTGGTCTCATCCGTGTTCCAGTCGAAGGTGCAGCCGGGGTTGCCCGCGTCGAGCACGATCTTGTTGGGCGGCACGTCCAGGCACACCACCAGCTGGGAGGCGGCGATCTCCTCGGGGAGCGGGTTGAAGACCGCCTCCAGCGAGTCACGGGTCACGCAATACCCGTTGTTCACATCCACCCACACGATGGCGTCGTCCTGGATGGTGATGCTGGGCAGGTTGCTGCCGTTGCTCCATGTGTAGAGTGAGCCAGGGTTGCCGGCGTTCAGCGTGAGCGTCCGGGTCTCGCACAGCGCTGTATCCGCGCCGAGGTCCACCACGGGGAAGTCGACGAAGGTGATCACCGCGTCGCTGGAATCCCTGCACCAGGTGGGTGTGGTCACTACCACGGAATAGGTGCCCGTGGCCGCGTTGATGGAGATGGTCTGCGCGGTGGCCCCCGTGTT
>JBIJCH010000234.1:0-4519 GCA_044344815.1 Flavobacteriales bacterium
AACCTCCCGCTCTACCTCTTCACCTGGAAGATCGCCCCGGCCCTCGCCGCCGGCTGCTGCGTGGTGGCCAAGCCCTCGGAGGTGACCCCGCTCACGGCCTTCCTGCTGTCGAAGCTGTGCATCGAGGCCGGCCTTCCGCCCGGCGTGCTCAATATCGTGCACGGCCTCGGGCCCAAGGTGGGCGCGGCGATCACCGCGCACCCCGGCATCCCCGCGGTCTCGTTCACAGGAGGGACGCGCACCGGCGCGGAGATCGCCCGCGTGGCGGCGCCCATGTTCAAGAAGCTGAGCCTGGAGCTGGGGGGCAAGAACCCCGTGGTGGTGTTCGCCGATTGCGACTTCGACGACATGCTCGCCACCGTGGTGCGCAGCGCCTTCACCAACCAGGGCCAGATATGCCTCTGCGGCTCGCGCATCCTGGTGGAGCGCAGCCTGTACGACCGCTTCCGCGATGCCTTCTTGCAGCGTGTGAAGGCGCTGAAGGTGGGTGACCCCGACGATCCCGCGACCGACCTGGGCGCGGTGGTGAGCGAGTCCCACATGAACAAGGTGCTCGGCCACATCGCGCTGGCCCGTGAGGAGGGCGGCACCGTGCTTTGCGGTGGCGAACGCGTGCTGCTCGACGGCGCACTGCGCAACGGCTGGTACATCGCACCCACCGTGATCGAGGGCCTCGGTCCCGCCTGCCGCACCAACCAGGAGGAGATCTTCGGTCCGGTGGTGACGCTGCAGCCCTTCGGCGATGAGGCGGAGGCCCTCGCCCTGGCCAACGGCACATCCTACGGACTGGCCTCGGTGCTGTGGACGCGCGACGTGAAGCGTGCGCACCGCATGGCCCGAGGGCTGCACAGCGGCATCGTGTGGGTGAACTGCTGGCTCGTGCGCGACCTGCGAACGCCGTTCGGTGGCATGAAGCAGAGCGGCGTGGGCCGCGAGGGCGGGCATGAGGCCCTACGCTTCTTCACCGAGGCGAAGAACGTGTGCGTGCGCCTCTGAGCCGGCCTCAACGCTGGCCAGTGCGCGCCTTCATCCCGTTGGTGAAGAACCAGCCGAACCGCCGGTCGAACCATCGCTCGAACCGCTCCAGGCGATCGAGCATGTAGTGAAGGGTACGGGTCATGGCCTGCGGTATCTGTCCGTTCAACGTCCAACTCCGCGGATCGTTGCGCAGGTCCCCCTCGAACACCGTGCCGCCCTTGGAGACCTGATGTCACACCAGGGCGCTCACCGTGACGAAGGCCCCCCGGGGCAAGGGAAAGGCCCCCATCGCAATGGGCTGGTGCGAACAGCGCGCGAGCTCAACGATGGCGAGCAGGAGGGGATCGGACACGTCGTTGCGGCCCAGCAGTTGGTCGCGGTAGGTGGCCCGGCGCGCCTGCTCGTCCATCGCGTTCACCGAACGCACAAGGTCGGCCAGGCGCTCCTGTGGGCCCTGTGTGCATACCGCACCCACCGTGACGGCGCAGCGCTCCCCTTCCCGGGCGAGCACGACCAGGCACGGTCCTCCCTTCCCGGCCAGCTGGTCCAGCAGGGCGAAGGCGGAGAGTGTTCCACGCCTGCATGCCTCGGTATCGGTCACATGCCCGTTGGCGGCCAGCTCGAGCAGCGTCTCCTCGACCATGGCGGTGCGCGGCCCCTTGAACAGCAGCACGATGTCCTGCTGGATGATGGTGCCGGAGAGCACCGCCGTCATGGCGATGCCACGGTCGATCTCCGGATGGTCACCGAAACGTGCCTGAAGGAGGAAGAGCACATGGTCGGGGCCGAGCTCGCGCATATCGTGCCGCAGGTCCTGGCCGCTCCGGCGCGCCATCTCAATGAGCCCCAGTCCGGCGCCCCCGCGCGCCCGGTGGCCCTCGGTGCCCAGACGGCGCAGGAACCGCTCCTTCAGACCCTTCGCATCCAGTCCCTCGATGTCCTTCAGGGAGCGCTCGAGCTCGGGCAGGTCGGCCCGGTGCAGCGGATTGACGGCGACCACCTGCTGGGCGCCCTCGTGGCAGCGCACCATGAAGATGCTCCGCCCGGTGCCGCGGGCCATGTCGGGTGCCAGGGGGGCCCGGTGCCGGATGATGTTCTGGTAGGCCTCGACCATCACGTAGGCCAGTCGCTGCCGTGCGGACCTGGGCGCGTCGGCACCTTCCATCGCCGCCTCACCCAGCTCGATCAGGCGGGCCGTGTGGCTGTCGTGCAGGTCGCCGGCGTGGATGAACGTGAAGCGGTCGCCCTCCAGCCCTTTGAACAGGGCATATGCGATCCGTGCGTCCATGGAGGGCCTTGGTCAAAGATAGCGGCGATGCCCATGTATCTTGCCCGCCATGAAGGCCGATGCGCTCACGGGCAGGGCCGCGCTCCATGTGCGGCGCCATTTCTCGCGCCACATGCCCAAGCACCTGGTGTTCCACGACCTGGAGCACACCCTGACGGTGACGCGCACGGCGCTGGCCATCGGCCGCGCCATGGGGCTGGGGCCGGCCGACCTGGAGGCCCTTGAGCTGGCGGCGCTGTTCCACGACACCGGCTATGCCTACCTGCACAAGGGGCACGAGGCCCGCAGCGAGGCGCTCGCCGCGGCCTTCCTGCGCAACGAGGGCGCAGCCCCCAGGCTCGTGGCGAAGGTGGCCTCGCTGATCCGCGTGACGCTCGCCGACGCCCGTCCGCGCACGCTGGTCGAGCGGGTGATGCGCGATGCCGATTCGGCCAAGGCCGGGCAGGCCGATTTCGACATGCGCAGCGAGCTGCTGCGGCAGGAGATCGAGGCCGTCGCCGGCCGCAAGATCGACAAGCGCACCTGGGCCCGGGAGAACCTGCGCTACCTTGAGGAACACCGCTTCCACACCACCTACGCCCGCGAACGCTACGGCCACCAGAAGGCGATCAACCTGGCCCGCCTGCGCGAACGACTTGAGCTGCCGGCGCGCAAGCTGCGCTCGCCCGAGGCCTTCGCCGACCCGCGGATGGACCGCGACCTCAGCTGGCTTTCCTTCAACGACCGGGTGCTGCAGGAGGCGCAGGATGAGCACGTTCCCCTGCTCGAACGGCTGAAGTTCCTGGCCATCTATTCGAGCAACCTTGACGAGTTCTACCGCGTGCGCGTGGCCTCGCTGCAGGGTCTCATGAAACTGGGCCGCTGGGACCGCTCGGCGCTGGAGGTGCCCCCCGGCCGGCTGGTGGAACAGCTCAACCGCAAGGCCCTGGCACAGCAGCAACGGTTCGGCAGGCTGTACCGCGAGCGGCTGCTGCCAGCGCTCGCGCGCAAGGGCATCCGCATCCTTGACGACAAGGGGCTTGACAAGGCTCAACGCACGCATGTGGAGGCGTTCTTCCGCGAGCGCATCGCGCCCCTGCTGGTCACCGCGACCGCGCGCGCAGGCAACGCCCCCTTCATCGAGGACCGCAAGCTCTACCTGGTGTGCCGCCTGAAGCAGAAGGAACGCCGGCGCGAGAAGATGGTGCTGGTGAACGTACCCTCGGAGGAGCTCGGCCGCTTCCTGCGCTTACCGGCACGCAGGGGCCGCAACGACCTGCTCTTCCTGGACGATGCGCTGCGCATCGGGCTGCCCTCCTTCTTCAAGGGCTTCAAGCTCACCGCATGCCACAGCGTGAAGCTCTCGCGTGATGCCGAACTGTACCTCGACGAGGAGTTCGCCGAGAGCATGGCCGACAAGGTGAAGCGGAGCCTGCGCAAGCGCCAGACCGGCTTGCCCGCGCGGTTCCTGTACGACAGCGGCATGTCGCGTTCGATGGTGAAGGCCCTGCGCGAACTGCTCGGCCTGAAGAAGGCCGACCTCGTGCCCGGCGGGCGCTACCACCACTTCAGCGACCTGATGAAGCTGCCGGTGGAGGGCCGGCCTGAACTGCGCGAAGCGCCGTTGCCCATCGTTCCGCACCCGGTGTTCGATGGCGCGCAGGACCCCTTCGGCACGCTGCGCCGCGGTGATGTGATGCTGCACTTCCCCTACCACGATTTCGACCACGTGGTGCGACTGGTGCAGCGCGCCGCCACCGACCCACGGGTGCGCCGCATCGCCATCACGCTGTACCGCGTGGCGGAGGGCTCGCGCATCTGCGAGGCCCTGATCGAGGCCGTGGGCCGCGGCAAGGAGGTGCTGGTGTTCGTGGAGGTGCAGGCCCGGTTCGACGAGCGCAGCAACCTGTTCTGGGGCGAGGCCCTGCAGCGTGCCGGGGCGCGCGTGATCTACAGCTACGAGCACCTCAAGGTGCATTGCAAGCTCCTGCTCATCGAACGCCGCGAGGGGGCGAAGCTCCGGCGCTACGCCTACCTGGGCACAGGCAACTTCAACGAGCGCACCTCGCGCATCTACGCCGACATCGGCCTGCTCACCGCGGACGAGGGCATGACCCGCGAAGTGGACGAGGTGTTCAGGCACCTGGTGGACCGGCGCCACCGTCCTGTGCTGCGTCACCTGCTGATGGCACCGCTCGACCTGCGGAGCGGCATGGAGCGCCTGGTGGACCGTGAGATCGAGGCGGCGTTATCGGGCAGGCCCTCAGGGATCCT
>JBIJCH010000306.1:0-3482 GCA_044344815.1 Flavobacteriales bacterium
GATGCTCCGGGTCGAGGAAGAGCACCCTGCCCGCGAACTCACCCACCCGGTTGGGCGTGATGAGGCCGACCGTGGTGCCCGCCAGGGTGGCCGTGAACGCCCGGCCGAAGGAAAGCGACTGCACCGGGCGCATGAGCAGGCGCCACTTGAGCACTTCCACCGACCAGTTGGCGAGCATGAGCACAAGCACACCGGCGAGCACCGGACCGTGAGAAGCGAACGTGAAGGGGTGCGGCCAAATGCCGTGCATACCTTGGTGGCGTTCCAGGCGCACGACCAGGAAGGCGCACGCCGCAGCGAACACGCCCCAACGGACCCAGAGCAGTGTGCGGCGTGTCACAGGAGGGTGATGGGCACAGGATGGAGACGACCAAAAGTAGACCGGTGGCCCCAGCGGCGGACACGCGCCCGGCGGAACGGGTGATCCTGGGGATCGACCCCGGCACCACGGTGATGGGCTATGCGGTGCTGCTCGAGCAGGGTCGCTCCGCAAAGCTGGTGGACGCCGGAGCACTGCGGCTGAACGCGTCGGACGACCATGCGGTGAGGCTGCGCGGGATCTTCCGGTTCACGCAGGACCTCATCGAGCGCCACCACCCCGATGAGCTGGCGATCGAGGCCCAGTTCTTCGGCAAGAACGTGCAGAGCATGCTGAAGCTGGGCCGTGCCCAGGGCGTGGCCATCGCTGCGGCCCTGCAGCGGGACCTTGCGGTGGTGGAGTACGCCCCGAAGCGCGTAAAGCAGAGCATCACCGGCAACGGCAACGCCACCAAGGAACAGGTGGCGGCCATGCTGCTGAGCATCCTTCAGGTGGCCGAGCTGCCGGCGAGCACCGATGCCACCGATGCCGTGGCCGTGGCCGTGTGCCATCACTTCGCCGCGGGAAGCGCCGCGCGCCCCACGCGCCATGCGCCGAGCCGTGGCACGAGCGACTGGGCGAGCTTCGTGCGGAACAACCCGGGCCGGGTGCGGAAGGATTAGGCGGTGCGCACGGTTCAGGCCGTACGGATGCGCCCTGCGATGGCGGCGAGCTCCTCCTGGGTCAGGCGCAGCTTCGGCCGGGCGAAGTCCATGTCGCTCATCCCATCGATGGGGATCAGGTGCACATGCGCGTGCGGCACCTCGAGGCCGATCACGGCAACGCCCACGCGGTCGCAGGGGCAGGCGCGCCGGATGCGCACGGCCACCTCCTGCGCGAAGGGCATCACCGCGGCGAGGAGGTCGGCGGGCAGGTCGAAGAAGCGGTCCACCTCCAGCTTGGGCACCACCAGCGTATGGCCTTCGCGCAATGGGTTGATGTCCAGGAACGCGAGGAAGTGCTCGTCCTCCCCCACCTTGTGGCAGGGGATCTCGCCACGGATGATGCGGGTGAAGATGGAGGCCATGGGCGTGCGGTGGGCTTCGGATCTCAGCGGGAGATGGCGACCACCTCGAAGCAGGTGCTGCCCGCGGGCGTGACGATCTCGGCCACCTCGCCCACCGCCTTGCCCAGCAGGCCCTTGCCGATGGGACTGCTCACGCTGATCTTGCCGGTCTTGATGTCGGCCTCGCTCTCGGCCACCAGGGTGAACTGCCGCTCGCTCCCATTGCCGGTGTGCCGCACGGTGACGGTGCAATGGATGTACGCCTTGCTGGTGTCCAGCTGGCTGGCATCGATCACGCGGGCATTGGCGAGCACCTCCTCCAGCTTCGCGATGCGCGCCTCGAGCAGGCCCTGCTCCTCCTTGGCCGCGTGGTACTCCGCGTTCTCGCTGAGGTCGCCCTTGTCGCGCGCGTCGGCGATCTGCTGGCTGATGTGCGGACGCTCCACCATCTTCATGCGGTTGAGCTCGCCCTGGAGCTTCTTCAGCCCCTCTTCGGTGTAGTAGGCCGGGTTGGACATGGCCGGTGGGTGGGATGGATAAGAAAGCAAGAGGACCCCGAAGGATCCTCTTGCACGAAGATAAGCGGTCGATCAGAGGCTGATGCGCACCCCGATGCTGTGCACCCCGCTGAAGGGGTTGGTGGCGCGGTAGCCGTAATCGAACGCGATGGCGCTGGCCTTCTCAGCACCGAAGGGCAGGTCGATGCTGAGGCCGGCGGAGGGACCGGTGAACACCGTGACACGCTCGGTGTCGCTGGTGATCCCGTCCTCGTACATGTAGCCCGCCCGCAGGTGGAACATCTTCTTGAACGCGAACTCGGCGCCCACGGTGAACTGGTCGCGGGTGAAGGCGTTGCTGGTGAAGTTGCCCGCGATCGTGAGGCGGCTGATCTCGCTGAAGTTCAGGTCGTAGGCGGCGCCGATGTTCAGCTGCGAGGGCAGTTCGAAGCGCTCCGAGCGCTGCTCCAACGTAAGCTGGTCGCTGCCGGTGGTGAGCATGCCCTGCACGGCCATGCCGTCGCCGCTGAAGGTCATCGGCGGGCCCACGTTGCGCAGGCCGATGCCGAAATGCACGTTGTCCGTGGGACCCGTGACATAATGGATGCCCGCATCGAAGCACATGCCCTGGGCACGCACGTTGGCGATGTTCTCGCTCACGAGCTTGAGCTGCAGACCGCCATAGATGCTGTTGCTGAACTCCTTCGCATAGGCCAGGCCGATGTTGGAGCTGTTCGGCGAGAACGTGCCCAGGCCGCCCTCGGGCTGGTCCACCGTGGTCACCGGCAGGTCGCCATAGGACGTGGTCATCACGCTGATGCCGATCACGCTGCTCTCGCCGAGCTTCTGTCCGAAGCCGACGCTGTTGATCCGGGTGTCGCTGCCCTCGAGCCAGCGGGTGCTGCTGAACACCAGCTCAGTCTTGCGCGTGTGTGCCAGGCCGGCCACATTGCCGAACATCGACTCCACACCGCGGATGGAGGAGGTGTTGGCCAGGGCCCAGCCGCTGCTGCGCGACCAGGGGTTGATCAGCAACTGGGTGGCACCAGCCGAACCGGCACGGTCGGGATTGCCCGCCATCACGGCACCGCTCATCACGGCCGCCAGGGCCATCGCGGGGATCCTCGTTCGCATCACTTTCATGCTCTTCATGGCTATTCCGGTCCGCTTAGAAGTTCTGCAGGTCCACGGGACGCATCACGCCGAACCACTTGATCACCTTCTCGCCGATGCCCGGCGCATCGATGTGGCAGATGTACACGCCGCCCGCGATGGGCACGTTCACCTGGTTGCGCAGGTCCCAGTCCAGGTAGGTGAGCTCGCTGCCCTTGTTGAACTTCCGCACCAGGGTGCCGCTCACGTTGTAGATGCTGATGGTGCAGTCCTTCGGCAGGTTGATGAACTTCACCCGGTTGTCCAGGCGGGAGGTCTCGTACCCGCTGAAGGCGTAGTACGGGTTGGGCACCACGTTGATGAGGTCGAGCGCGCTCACCGCCACCTCGTTCTGCTGCACCTGCGTGGCCGCACCCGTGGTGCTGAAGCCGTAGAGCGGCAGACCGTTGTTGCGGGTCGGGGCGATCGCGGGGGTGTAGCCCGCGTAAGGCTCCACATAGGTCATGTA
>JBIJCH010000235.1:0-4498 GCA_044344815.1 Flavobacteriales bacterium
TCGTGGTCGACCCACGCGCTGTTGAGCACGGTGCGGAAGTCCCCGGCGATGCGCTCCACGCTCATGCCCCGCGCATCGTGCATGCGGATCGACGGGTCGTCCACCAGCTGCTTGTACTTGCGGTGGAAGATGGGCTGCACCGGTTCGAGCGCCGAACGCTTGAAGAAGAGCTGCCTGAAGTAGACCTGGAAGCCGTGGCGCTCCAGCAGGTCCTTGTAATACGGCGGGTTGTAGTTGGTGCCGTAGATGGGCGGGTCGGTGTAGTTCTCGATCAGCAGGCCCCAGAACATGTTGCGATCGCCCAGGTTGATGGGGCCGTCCATGGCCTCCATCCCCTCGGCCTTCAGCCGGTCGCGCGCGGTGTCGAGCAGCAGGTCGGCCACGCGCTGGTCGTTGATGCTCTCGAAGAAGCCCATGCCGCCGGTGGGCTGCTTCTCGGTGCGCGCGGTCTTCGGGTTGATGAAGGCGGCCACGCGCCCCACCGGCCGCTCCCCATCATAGGCCACCCAGCGCCACGCCTTGCCCCCGGCGAGCAGCTTGTTCCTCGCCGGGTCGAAGACCTTCTCCACGTCCTGCCGCAGGTGCGGGATCCAGTTGGGGTCGTTGGCGTAGATCGCCCACGGCAACCGCATCCAGTCGCGGAGGCTGCGGGCGTCGGTCACTTCCACGATGCGCAGGGCCATGCTGCGAAGATGCGCAACGCGGGGCGCCCGCCGTTCCTTTGCGCCATGCCCGTGTTCCTCACCGGTTTCATGTGCAGCGGCAAGACACGCGTGGGGCGCGAGCTGGCCGCGCAGCTGGGCTGGCCGCATGCCGATACCGACCGGCTGGTGGAGGCGCGCGTGGGACCGTTGGTGCCCTATTTCCGGGATCACGGTGAGCCTGCGTTCCGCGAGCGGGAGCGGGAGGTGCTGCAGGAACTGTTGGGCAGTGGCGATACCGTGGTGTCCGTGGGCGGCGGCACACCGCAGGCCTTCGACAACCTCCTGCGGATGCGCGCCGCCGGTCCCGTGGTCTTGCTCGATGTGCCGCTGCACGCGCTCATGCCGCGCATCGAGCGGGCCGGAATGGACCGTCCGCTGCTGCTTGGGCTGAAGGGCGAGGCGCTCCGCGCCCGGGTGGAACAGCTATTGGTCGAGCGCATGCCGGTGTACACCCAGGCCGATGTGTCGGTGCGGGCCGATGCGGAGCCCGCCGAGGTGGCCCGCCGCATCGCAACAGCGCTGGGCCTTCAGGTCAGGTAGACCGCATCCTTGCGGCCGAGCTCCACGCTGATGTGCTCCTGCACGGTGGTGCTGAGGGTGAGCCCCACGATGTCCGCGCGGATGGGGTAGGTGCGGTGCCGGCGGTCCACCAGCACCACGGTGGTGAGCTTGCGCAGGGGCACGCGCACCAGGTGCGCGGCGGCGTGCATCAGTGTGCGGCCGCTCATGAGCACGTCGTCCACCAGCACCACCACACGGTCCTTCAGTTCCGCAGGGTCCGTGGCCAGCTTCACCGGGGCGCCCAGCGGGTCGTCCTTGTCCAGCTTCAGCTCCACCAGGTCCACCTGCAGGTCGCTGATCTCGCGCAGGCGTTCACCGAGCCGCTGGGCCAGCTTCAGGCCGCGCGGTGCGATGCCCACCATCACGATGCCCTTCTCGCCGAAGTTCTCCTCGTGCAGCTGGTGCGCGATGCGCTCCAGCTTCCGCTGCACCTTGTCGTGGTCGAGCACCTGGGTCCGCTCCGTTGCCATGCGGCCAAGATAGCGCCGGGTGAACCTCTTCGGCGGCTGGGCTGTTCACCCGCATATTCGCGCCATGCTCGCCCTGCTCAGCCCCGCCAAGGACCTCGACATGGCACCGGTGAAGCCTCCGGTGGCCCCCACACAGCCCGCCTTCCTCGACCGCAGCGAACAGCTCATGGCCAAGCTGCGCACGCTCTCCCCGAAGCAGCTCGGCACGCTCATGGACATCAACCCCAAGCTGGCCGCGCTCAACCACGAACGCAACCAGACCTGGGCGCGCCCGTTCACCACGGCCAACGCCAAGCCCGCCGTGTTCGCCTTCAACGGCGAAGTGTACCGGGGCCTGGAGGCGGGCGGCTGGGATTCGGGCGACCTGCGGTTCGCGCAGCACCACGTTCGGATCCTGAGCGGGCTTTACGGCGTGTTGCGCCCCCTCGACCTCATGCAGGCCTACCGCCTGGAGATGGGCACGGGCTTCGGGGTGGGGCGCGGGGTGAAGGACCTCTACGCGTTCTGGGGCGGCACGCTGCGCGATGCGGTGCAGGCCGAATTGAAGGAAAGCGGCAGCGAGGTGCTGCTGAACCTGGCCAGCACCGAGTACTTCAAGGCAGTTCGCGCCGGTGAGCTGAAGGCCCGGGTGGTGACACCCGTGTTCAAGGACCGCGTGGGCGGTGGCTACAAGATGCTCATGGTGTACGCCAAGCACCAGCGGGGCTCCCTTTGCCGCTGGATGGTGAAGCACCGTGTGCTGGAGCCCGGGCGCTTGAAGGAGTACGACGGCGATGGTTACCGCTTCGCACCCGAACTGAGCGACGGGGACGAGTGGACCTTCGTGCGCGACCGGCGTTGAGCGTGCGCCCATGGGCCCCGCGGGGCACCGTAATTTCACAGGGTGATGCAGTTGCTGGGCTGGACCTTCGCGGTGGTGGTGCTGCTGTACGGCGCACTATGCCTGTTCTACTGGTGGTTCCAGGAGCGGTTCATCTTCGTGCGCTTCCGGGTGCGGCAGGGCTACCGCTTCACCTTCAAGCTGCCCTTCACCGAGCGCTGGAGCAAGGTGTCTGACGGGGCCGTGCTGCACGCCCTCCACTTCAAGGCCGATGCGCCGGTCGGGGTGGTCCTGTACTTCCACGGCAACACCGGGAGCCTGCGGCGGTGGGGGCCGTTGGCCGCCCGCTTCCTGAAGCTCGACCACGACGTGCTGATGCCGGACTATCGCGGCTATGGCAAGAGCCGTGGCAGGCTGAGCGAGGCGGCGCTCCACGCCGATGCGGAGCGCTGGTACCAGTTGCTGCTGCAGGAGTGGCCGGAGGACCGCATCGTGGTGTACGGCCGCTCGCTGGGCACCGGCTTCGCCACGCCGCTGGCGGCCGCCCACAGGCCGAAGGCGCTGGTGCTGGAGTCGCCCTTCGCCAACTTCCGCGAGGTGGCGCGCCACTACCTGTGGATCCTGCCCTACCGCTGGATCCTGCGCTACCCCCTGCGCAACGACCGCGCCATGCGGCGCATGCGTTGCCCGGTGTACATGTTCCACGGCCGCCGCGACCCCGTGGTGCCGCTGTCCACGGCCCTGCGGCTGTATGCCCTGGTGCCCACCGGGCTGCACCGCGAGATGATCACCTTCGCCCGCGGCTACCACAGCGACCTGGGCCGGTTCGGCCGCTACAAGCGGGCGCTGCGTCGCATCCTGCTCGAGGGCCCGGAGCACCCGCAGGCGTGAGGCGGCCGCTGCGCACCGGGGAGCGGACTATCTTCGCCCCCTTAACTGAACCCATGAACGTACGTTTCCTTTTCGCGCTCCTCGCCCTCGTGGTGCTGAGCGCCTGCAACCAGGTGACCGGTCAGAAGGACCGGGGCAAGGTGGTGCTCAAGACCAGTTCCGACTCGGTGTCCTACGCCATCGGCAATGACGTGGGCAACCGTCTGCGCGCCCAGCTCCAGGAGGTGGAGTTCCTCGATACGCTGAACATGGATGCGCTCGCCAGCGGCTTCCGCACGGGGCTGGACAGCGTGATGGCCGACAGCCTGGTGAGCAAGGCCCTGGTGAACTTCCAGATCGCCATGCAGGCGCGCTTCAACCAGCGCCAGCAGGCCGAGGCCGAGGCGAACCTGCGCCAGGGCGAGGCCTGGCTGCTCGAGAACGGCAAGAAGCCCGGCGTGCAGACCACCGCCAGCGGCCTGCAGTACGAGGTGCTGCAGAACGGCACCGGCCCCAAGCCCACGCCCATGGACCAGGTGAAGGTGCACTACAAGGGCACGCTCATCGACGGCATGGAGTTCGACAGCTCGTACCGCCGCGGCCAGCCGGCCGTGTTCGGCGTGGGCAACGTGATCCCCGGCTGGACCGAGGCCCTCACCCTGATGCCCGCCGGTTCCCGCTGGAAGCTCTACATCCCTTCGAACCTCGCCTATGGCAACAGCCGCGGGCCGGGAGGCGAGCTGCCGCCCAACAGCGTGCTACTTTTCGAGGTTGAACTGCTGGAGGTGCTGCCCTCGGGCAAGTGATCCCAACGCACGAACGATCCGGAAGGCTCCGCAAGGGGCCTTCCTTCGTTCAGGGGTGCTCCGGCAGCGGCATCCAGTGCGTCACGTCGGCGAAGAAGTGGTTGCTGGTGCCCTCACCAAGCCAGAAGTGGGTGCCGACGGCCTTGCCCGTGCGGCTGGGGTTCTTCAGGAAGAAGTCGCGCGCGAAGCGCAGCACCACCACGTTGCGCTCCTCGGTGGCGCCGGACTTGCCGGGCAGGTGCACCGTGTTGCGGGGGAGGTAGCAGA
>JBIJCH010000236.1:0-4497 GCA_044344815.1 Flavobacteriales bacterium
CGCGTGCAGCCCTCGAACACCATCGTGGCGAGCGGCACCCTCAGCAACGGCTTCACCGGCCAGGTGCTCGTGTCCCTCGGCACCGGCTGCGGCGGCAGCGGCTGCTCCTCCTACACGCTGAACGTGACCGCCGGCGCGTACCCCGCCGAGGTCAGCTGGAACCTGGTGAGCGGCACGCTCATCGTGGCCACCGGCTTCGCCCCCGGCAGCGTGGTGGTGTGCCTCGCGCCCGGCTGCTACGTGATGCAGCTGTTCGACTCCTTCGGCGACGGTTGGAACGGCGCCACCTGGACCCTTGTGAACAACCTCGGCGCCACCGTGCAGTCGGGCACCCTGTCCACTGGCAGCATCGGCCAGGCCGTGATCCCCCTGGGCGTGGCCCCCGGCAGCTGCACCTCATCGGGACCCGTCACCGCGAGCGACTGCGCCCAGGCGGTGAACATCTGCACGAACTACAGCTTCCAGGTCGACCCCAACGGCACCGGGGCCGTGAACGAGATACCGCCGCTGGGCTCCCTGGGCAACCCCGACCTGCTGCTGGGCGACCTGGCCTACAGCACCTGGGGCTCGGACAACTGGGGCTGCCTGCGCAACAACGAGCTGAACAGTACCTGGATGATCGTGAACGTGAGCGGTGGCGGTTCGCTTGAGTTCACGTTCGGCGGGCTCGGCACGCAGGCCGGCTTCTACGACTGGATCATGTACCCCTATTCCCCGGGCACCTGCGCCTCCATCGTGGCGAACACCCTGCCCCCCGTTCGCTGCAACTGGAACAACACCAGCACGGGCGGCACCGGGCTCGCCTCCACCCTCCCGCCGGGCGGCGATCCCGGCAACTTCGAGCCGCCCCTCGTGGTGACGGCGGGGCAGCAGTACGTGATCTGCTTCAGCAACTGGAGCAGCGTGACCACGCTGGTGCCGTTGGAGTTCGGCGGAACGGCCACGGTGAGCTGCAACCCGGTGGTGCTGCCCGTGGGCCTGCTCGACCTGGATGCCGTGCCGCACGCAGCGGCCATCCAGCTGGAATGGAGCACGGCGACCGAGGATAACAGCGCCCGGTTCGTGGTGGAGCATGCCTCCGATCCGTGGTCGTGGACCGAAGTGGGCAGCCTGCCCGCGGCCGGGTCCTCCGGGACCACCACGCATTACCGCTTCCTGCACGAGGGCCCGGTGGAAGGACAGCAGTACTACCGCCTGCGCATCGAGGACCAGGACGGGAGCGCCGCCTACAGCCCCATCGTGGAGGCGCGCTGGCTGCGGCCCGGACCGCTCGTGCACCCGAACCCGGCGCAGGGACGCTTCACGGTGGATGCGGCGGGACCGGTGCACGTGATCGATGCCCAGGGCCGCACCGTGCCCGTGCAGCGCACACTCACCGGCACGGGACGTTCGGAGGTGCGGCTGCCCGAAGCCAGCCGTGGCCTGTACACGGTGATCGCCGGCACCGGGGCCTCCCGGCGCTGCGAACGCGTGGTGATCGAGTGATCACTCCCGCTGCCGGCTGTCGATGAGGATGGTGACCGGTCCGTCGTTCACGAGCTCCACCTGCATGTCGGCCCCGAACTCACCGGTGCGCACCGGACGGCCCACGGCCTCGGTGAGCAGCTGCTTCGCGCGGAGGTAGAGCGGGATGGCCTCCTCGGGCCGCGCCGCGCGGATGTAGCTGGGGCGGTTGCCCTTGGCCGTGTTCGCGTGGAGCGTGAACTGGCTCACCAGGAGCAGCTCGCCGGACACCTGCGTGATGTCCAGGTTCATCACGCCATCGGCATCGGGGAAGATGCGCATGCGCGCGATCTTGCCACAGAGCCACTCGGCATCGGCGGCGGTGTCGCCCACCTCCACGCCCAGCAGCACCAGAAGGCCACGCCCGATGCGCGCATGCTCGGCCCCGCCGATGTGCACGGAAGCGTGCGCCACCCGCTGCACCACCGCCCGCATCAGTACGCGCGTTGCTTGAGGAACTCGGCCTTCCGCCCGAGCTTCAGGCTGTCCACCCTGCCGCCGGCGGCATCGAGCCAGGTGCCGTACATGGGGTTGGGCAGCAGCACGAAGTACCGGGCAAGCGTGTCCTGCATGGCCTTCACCGTGGGCAGGCCAAGCTCGGTGCTGCGGTCCTTGAACCGCTCATCGAAGTCGCGCAGCTGGTCGCCGCAGAGCAGGGCCACATAATGCCCCTTGCTCACGCGCGCCCGCCGGTCGGTCTTGTCGCTCACGCCGTTCTCCATGGTCAGCACGTGCGCCTCGTCGGCGAAGGGGAAACGCAGCTCGAAGAGGTTCTTGATGGTGGCGTTCTTCTCGCTCGCGTCGCGGTTGGTGATGTAGAACACCTCGCACCCCCTCGACTCCGCGTACCTCAGGAACTCCAGCGCACCGGGCAGCGCCTTCGCCGAGCCCATGAGCGCCCATTCGTTCCACGTGGCGGGGGTGTAGCTGCGGCCACGGACGATGTTGGTCACCTGGTAGGGGCTGTTGTCGAGCACCGTCTCGTCCACGTCCACGATCACCGCCGGGGGCAGGTCGTGCGGGCGGGACAGGTTCACATCGAGGCGCAGCTTCGCCAGTTCGTAGCACTGCTCATACAACCGCGCGCCCTCGGCGCTGGCGTGCTGGTAGATGGTGGCGTCCACGTTCTGCTGCGCGAGCAGGGCGCCATGGTCCATCGCGGGTGGCGCGGACGGCACCATCACCACGGCCTGTTGCTGGCGGCAACCGATCACGGCGAGCGAAAGGAGGACAAGGAGGGTCTTGTTCATGTGCATCGTTCAATCAACGCGGTAGGGACCGGTGTCCTCCACGCCGTTCACCATGTCGATGTAGCTGAGGTAGCGGCTCTCGGGCACGGAGCCCTCCTCCACCGCCTTGCGCACCGCGCAGCCCGGCTCCTGCTGGTGCATGCAGTTGCTGAAACGGCACTCCCCCTTCAAGCGGAACATCTCGGGGAACTGGTCCACGATCTCCTCCGCGCTCATGTCCACCAGCCCGAAGCCCTTGATGCCCGGCGTGTCGATGATGAAGGTGGGTGGCGCTGAGGAGGTGAGTGGCGAGTGGCGAGTGGCGAGTGCTTCCGGACCGGCAGCACGCGCCACTCGCAACTCATCACTCGCCAGTCCCAATTCGAACATCTCGGCATACGTGGTGGTGTGCTGCCCTTTCTCACTGGCCTCGCTGATGGCCTCGGTGCGCAGGTCGAGCGAGGGCTCGATGGCGTTGATGAGGGTGCTCTTGCCCACGCCGCTGTGCCCGGCGATGAGCGTGACCTTCCCCTGCAGCAGAGCCTTCACCTCGTCCACCCCCGTGCCCTTCAATGCCGAGGTGATGATGGTGGTGTAGCCCGCCGTGCGGTACACGTCCTCGTATTCGGCGAGCAGATCGAACCCGCGGTCATCGAGCGCGTCCACCTTGTTGAACACGATGACGATGCGCGGCACCTGGTAGGCCTCGGCGGTGACCAGAAAACGGTCGATGAAGCCGTACGAGGTGCGCGGCCGCGCCACGGTGACCACGATGAGGGCCTGGTCCACGTTGGCCGCGATCACGTGCTTCTGGTGGCTCAGGTTCACGCTCCGGCGCACCAGGTAGTTACGGCGGTCGTGCAGGTCGGTGATGGCCCCCACCTCCTCGGCGCTGACCTGGGGGGTGAAGTCCACCCGGTCGCCCACGGCCAGCGGGTTGGTGCTCTTCCAGCCTTTGATGCGCAGGTTGCCCTTGGCCACGCACTCGTGCAGCGAGCCATCGTCACCGCGCACGAGGTAGCGGCTGCCGGTGGAGCGCATCACAAGGCCGGTGGGCATGGTGCGAAGATCGGTGGGAACAAGGTGGAATGTGCAAATGATGGGAATGTGGCGATGGTCCTCCACAGTGCTGGTATCACGTCCGCCAGCATCCATCGTTCGATGAAGTGAACGCTCCATTCACCCGAACCCCTCATGCCGGACATACGCACACCTCCCGCCTGATCACCAGCCCGGCATCGCCACATCCGCATATTCCACCATTTGCACATTCACTCGGCACGTCCCGCCCTTGCTGGTACTTTTACCCCGCCATGTCCATCTCCGTCTCCGGCATCACCAAGGTCTATGGCCCGCAGAAGGCCCTGGATAACGTGTCGTTCGAGATCGGCGGTGGCGAGGTGGTGGGCTTCCTGGGGCCGAACGGCGCGGGCAAGAGCACCATGATGAAGATCCTCACCTGCTACCTGCCGCCCACCGAGGGCACGGCGCGGGTGTGCGACTTCGACACGCGCGAGCAGAGCATGGAGGTGCGCCGGCGCGTGGGCTACCTGCCCGAGCACAACCCGCTGTACACCGATCTCTATGTGAAGGAGTACCTGACCTTCGTGGCGGGCATCTACAAGCTGAGGAACGCCGACGCGCGGGTGAAGGAGATGGTGGGGCTGGTGGGCCTCGACCGCGAGCAGCACAAGAAGATCGGGCAGCTGAGCCGGGGCTACCGGCAGCGCGTGGGCCTGGCGCAGGCCATGATCCACGACCCGCA
>JBIJCH010000238.1:0-4464 GCA_044344815.1 Flavobacteriales bacterium
GCTGCTTCCAGGTGAGGTCGGTGACGTCCTTCGCACCGAAGCGTTCGGGCAGCTCGGCCCCGGCCACCGTGCGCGGCGGGTTGGGCGCGGGCGGCGGTACCGACGGGTCCATCATGCTCTTCACCTCGCCCATCACACGCTCCATGTTCTTCAGCTCGGTCTTGGGCCGCAGGTTGCTGAACCAGGTGTTGGGGAAGGCCAGCAGGATGTGGAAGTGCTTGCTGTAGGGCAGGTAGTTGAGGAAGGCGAGGATGCCGATGATGTGGAACCACCAGCAGATGCGCTCCACCAGAACAAGGGTGGAGGGTGCAAGGGTGGAGAAGTGGAGAAGTGCGCTGAGGGGGGCACTGACGGGGAACGAGCCGGCCTTCACGTAATGTTCCGCGCCCTGCTGCTGGAGCGTCCAGTCCGCCGCGTTCATGGTGAGGAAGGCACCCATCAGCAGGATCTCGGTGACGAGGATGAGGTTGGCATCTGTGCGGGGCCAGCCGTCGAGGTCCTTGGTCACGAAGCGCTTCAGCTTGAGCATGTTGCGGCGCACCAGGAAGACCACGCAGCTCAGCAGCACAGCGAGCGCGAGCCACTCGAAGCTGCCGATGAGGAGGTCATAGAGCCCCCCCAGGAAGCTGAGCACCCGGTGGGTGCCGAAGATGCCGTCGATGAGGATCTCCAGCACCTCTATGTTGATGATGACGAAGCCCACGTAAACGAAGAAGTGCAGCACGGCCGCCACGGGACGGGTGCCCATCTTGCCCTGGCCCAGGGCCACGCGCGCCATGGTGGCCCAGCGCTCGGCCGCGCGGTCGCTGCGGTCCTCGGGGCGGCCCAGGTCGATGTTGCGCTTCACGCGGCCCACGTTGCGGGCGAACAACCACGCCCCGCCGCCGAGCAGGACCATGAACACGATGTTGCCGATGCCCATCTACTTGGAGCCTTGTTGCTGCATGCTGCGCTGGATGCGCTCGATGTCCGAGTCGCTGAGCCTGGGCAGCTTGTCCTTCTTGCCGAAAACGCTGAAGTAGCGGTTGGGGTTCATGCGGAGGTCCTCCAGCAGCAGGTCTAGCTCGTGGCTGGCGGCCTCCAGGTTGTGGTACAGGCTGTCGTTGGTGACGAGCTGGCCCAGGGTGCCCTCGCCGCTGTTGATCTTGGTGAGGGTGCCGCGCAGCTCGGCGCTGGTGGCGCTCAGGTCCTTCATCACCTTCTGCAGGTCGCCGCTGGCCAGCGCCGCGGTAAGGGAGTCGACGTTGGCGAAGATGCTGTTGAGGCGGCCCTGGTTGGCGGCCAGCGTGTTGCTGATGCGCGTGAGGTTGTCCATGGCCAGCTTGAGGTTCTCGCTCTCGGCGGCCAGCAGGGCGTCCAGGCGCTGGGCGGTCTGCTTCACGCTGGTCATGGTGCTGTGCAGGTCGGCGAAGCTGGCATCGATGTGGCCGCGGGCGTCCTTGTTGAGGATGCCCTGCACTGCGCTGAGCACGCTGTCCACGCTGGCGATCATGGCCTCGGCCTTGCGCTTGAGCGGGTCGATCTGCTGGTTCACGCTCTCGGTGAGGCTCAACTGGGCGTCGCCCACCAGGGTGTCGCCGCTCTGGGCCATCACGGTGCTGTCGCCCATCACGATCTGGGCGGCGCGGGTGAAGAGGTCGGCGCTGTATATCTCCAGCCGGGTGTCGCGCGGCAGCCTCAGCTGGTCGGCGTCGATCTGGAAGGTGACGGCGATGCGGCCGCTGCCATCGGGCATCAGGCGGGTGCCCACCACCTGGCCCACCTTGTAGCCGTGGTAGAAGAGCGGACTGCTGGAGGTGATGCCGCTGACGTCGTTGTAGACCGCGTGGTACAGGTTCCGCTTCTGGAACAGGTCGAGGCCCTTGAGGTAGTTCACCCCGAAGACCAGGAGGGCGATGCCGCCCAGCATCATCCCGGCAATGGTGTACTCGCGCTTGATCTTCACGAAGGGCGTGCTAGGGCTGTTGCGCTAAAGTAACGGCCTTCTGCAGATCGATCCGCTCGCCGCCCTGGTAGGCCACGATGAAGGCCCCGTCGTAGCCCTTCTCCCGGCACCTGGCCTGCACCTCGCGGGCCTTGGCCAGTGTGGTCTCGTCGCCCACCTGGTACTTGTAAAGGCCGCCGCCCTCCACCTCCCGCACGCCCTCCAGGCCGTTGAAGTTCTTCGGCTTCGACGGGTCGATGCGCTTGGTGCTGGTCACGATCTGCACGCGGAAGCGCACGCCGCTGTCGGCCGCGGGCCTGGGCGTGCCGGGGTCCTTCACGGCCACGGCGGTGCTGTCGGGCTTGGCCGTATTGGGCCCGATGGCCACGTCGGTGCCCTCCAGCTGCGCCTTGTACTGCTTGAAGGCCCGGTAGATGGCGCTGGCCAGGTAGTCCTGCCCCTTCTCGCTCTGCAGGAAGTCCTCCTCGTCGGCGTTGGTGAGGAAGCCGAGCTCCACGAGCACGCTGGGCATGGTGGTGTAGCTGATCACCAGGAAGCCGGCCTGCTTCACCCCGCGGTCCACCCGCCCCACGCGGTCCTTGAACTGCTGCTGGATGAGGGAGCTGAGGAGCAGGCTGTGGTCCAGGTAGGCGTTCTGCCGCAGGCTGAGGGCGATCATGCTCTCGGGGTCCTTGGGGTCGTAGCCGTCGTACTTCAGGGCGTGGCCCTCCTCCAGCAGGATGGCCTCGTTCTCGCGCTGGGCCACGCGCATGTTGGCCTCGGTCTTGTGCAGGCCCATCACGTAGGTCTCGCAGCCGTGGGGGTCCTTGTTGTCGTTGGCGTTCAGGTGGATGCTGATGAAGACATCGGCCTTGGCGCGGTTGGCGATGGCGCAGCGCTCCTTCAGCTCGATGAAGCGGTCGTCCTCGCGGGTGTAGATGACCTTGGTGTCGGGCAGCCCCTCGGTGATGTACCGGCCCAAAAGGCGGGTCACGTTGAGGGCGATGTGCTTCTCGGTGGTCTTGTAGCGGCCGGTGCCCAGGTTGCCGGGGTCCTTGCCGCCGTGGCCGGCATCGAGGCACACCACATCGATGCGGTTGGGGTCGCCGCCGGGGGGCAGGCCGTCGTTCGGCATGGAAAATGAGGGCGCGGCGGGCACCATCGCCACCAGGGCGGTCGCCAGGGTCTTGCTCAGTCGTTCCATCACACCCGCTGCCGCAGGGCGATCCGCTACTTTCGCCGCCCTGATGGGGGCTGCTTGCGGCATCGTTCCTGCCGGGCGCGAAACTAGCCGGGCCCTCCCCCCGAGGGAGGCCGCGCCGGTCGCAGTTTTCCTCACGTTCATGTGGATGCTTGTGGCGGGTCCTGCCGCCGCCCAGGGACTCGACGGTCCGGTGAAGGCCAGCGCGCGCGACAGCTCCGCCTACGATGCCGCCACGCAAACGGCGTACCTCTATGGGGCCGCCACCGTCACGTACGGCGACATCAGCCTCACGGCCGAACGCATCCGCTACGACTTCAAGAACGGCGAGGCCGAGGCCTTTGGTGCCCCCGACAGCAGCGGCACCGTGGTGGGCCACCCCGAGTTCAGGCAGGCCGACCACGTGGTCCAGGCCGACACCATCCGCTACAACTTCCGCAGCACCAAGGCCTTCATCCGCGAGGTGCGCACCCAGGAGGACCAGCTGTACGCCCTCTCCCACCTGAGCAAGCGCCAGCCCAACGCCGAGATCCACAGCAAGGGCGGCCTGCTCACCACCTGCGACCGGCCCAAGCCACACTACCACTTCGCCGTGAGCCGCATGATGGTGATCCCCGACGACAAGATCGTGGTGGGCCCGGCGGTGATGAAGTTCGGCAAGGTGCCCACCCCCCTGGCCGTGCCCTTCGCCTACTACCCCACCAAGAAGCGCGGGTCGGCCGGCGTGCTCATCCCCACCTGGGGCGCCAGCGACGAGCTGGGCTTCTTCCTGCTGAACGGGGGGGTGTACGTGCCCCTGAGCGACCATGCCGACCTGAGCGTGACCGGCGACATCTACAGCAAGGGCAGCTGGGGGCTGCGTGGCCAGAGCCGCTACCGTTCCCGCTACCGCTTCAGCGGCAACGTCGACATCACCCGCAACACCCTGCTACAAGGCGTGCCCGAGACCCCCGATTACAGCCGCCAGGACAACTTCTTCGTGCGGTGGAACCACACGGTGGACCCGCGTGCCAGCCTCACCGACCGCTTCAGCGCCAGCGTGAACGTGGGCTCCAGCCAGGCCTTCACCAACACCCTCAACAGCAGCAACCTCGACTACCTCAGCAACACCTTCCAGAGCAATGTGCAGTGGAGCCACGTGTTCCCGCGCAGCCCCTTCACCACCGCCGTGGCCCTGCGCCACAGCCAGAACACCCAGACCAAGGTGTTCGACGTCACCATCCCCTCGCTCACCCTCAACATGCAGCGCATCTACCCCGGCCTGCTGCTGCGGTCCGACCAGGCCACCGGGCCCCACTGGAGCGACCAGATCGGGGTGAGCTACGCCCTGAACTTCGAC
>JBIJCH010000010.1:0-15712 GCA_044344815.1 Flavobacteriales bacterium
GCTCGGTGACGAAGGTGCGCTTCTGAAGCTCGTAGAACATGGGGAACTGCTCCTGGATGGCCTTGAAGTAGTTCCGCAGCTTGGTCTTGTCGGGCTGGCCATCGGGACCCTGGAAGTTCTGGTTGCCCCGGAAGTCGGGCATCACGTTGTTGCCGAACCGGATGTCGTCGAACTCCTCGCGGCTGAAGGTGGACAGGTCGCCGAAGCCGGCCTTGGTGGCCTGTGCGAAGAGGGTGCGCTCGCGCAGCAGTTCGTTCCACACGTTGTTGCGGATCTGCTCCTGCAGGTTGGCGTCCACGGTGGTGCCATTGCTGCGGTACACCTCCGCCTGCTCGTCCACCCGGCGCTCGAAGGCCTGCACGTCGATCTCCTCACCGGCGATCTCGCCGATGGAACGGTCGCCAGAAGTCGAGCCCGTTCCGGGGCCGAAGAGATCGCTGACCACGAACAGCAGGAGCGCACCGCCCACCGCCACCACGAGCAATCCGCCCATGCGGTTGCGGATCTTACCAATGACTGCCATAGTTGAAAATTCGTAAGGGCCGCAAATATAGGCGGTTGCGGCGTCCGGCAAGGGGCCTGTCGGCCTATTTCGAGAAGCCCTGCCCGGGGTCGGTCACCACCAGGTTCACCAGATCGATGCGGCCGCGGTTCACCTGGGCGATGGTGATCCGGAAGGGGCCGATCTCCAGCACCTGGCCCTGGGCGGGCAGGCCGGCCGTGTGGTGCAGGATGTAGCCGGCCAGGGTGTCCACCTCCTCGGCATCCAGGAAGGCCAGCCCGTAGGCTTCGGCCAGGTGGGCCACCTCGAGCCGGGCGCTGAGCACGAACTCGTTGGGGCCCAGCCGTTCCTCCACGAGCTCCCCCTCGTCGTGCTCGTCCTCGATGTCGCCCACGATCGTCTCCACCACGTCCTCGATGGTGAGCATGCCGGCCGTGCCACCGAACTCGTCGACCACCACGGCCACATGGGTGCGCTGCTTGGTGAAGAGCTGGAGCGCCTCGTCGGCCGGCATGGTGCCCGGGATGAAGTTCACGGTGCGCAGGATGGCCCGGATGGAGCGTGGCCGCCGGAACATCTCGTAGCCGTGCACGTAGCCGATGATGTTGTCGATGCTGTCCTTGTACACCATCAGCTTGCTGAGGCCGGTCTCCACGAAGCGCTTGTGCAGTTCCTGCACGCTCGACTCCACGTCGATGGCCTCGATCTCGGCCCGCGGGATCATGCGGTCGCGCACCTTGGTCTCGCTCAGCGCCAGCGTGTTCCGGAAGTACTCCACCTCGGCGTCCAGGTCCTTGTCGGAGGGCGTGCTGTCGCTCACCTCGCGCAGGAACTCGTCCAGGTCGATGCGCCCGAAGGCCGTCTGGCCGGGCTTCTGGCGGATGCCGAAGAGGCGCAGCAGCAGTTCGCCCAGGCCGGTGAAGACCATCATGGGCGCCCAGAACAGGGCGTAGAGCACCCGCAGGGGCAGGGCGAAGGCGGCCAGGATGCCGTTGGGGTCGAGCCGGAAGAGCGCCTTGGGCAGGAACTCGCTCACCACCAGGATGAGGAGGGTGCTGAGCACGGTGCTGGAGACCAGCACGAAGACCTCCCCGGGGTGGATGCCGCGCAGCCAGGGGTCCAGCACCCGTGCCATGAGGATGCCGTAGACGATGAGGGCCACGGTGTTGCCCAACAGCAGGGCCCCGATCACCCGGGCCGGCCGCCGCAGCAGGCCCGCGACCATCCGCGCCCAGATCGCGCCCTGCTTGCGCTGCAGCTCGATGTACAGCTTGTTGCTGCTCACGAACGCGATCTCCAGGCCCGAG
Organism: Flavobacteriales bacterium; assembly: GCA_044344815.1. Classification (GTDB taxonomy): domain Bacteria; phylum Bacteroidota; class Bacteroidia; order Flavobacteriales_F; family PHOS-HE28; genus PHOS-HE28. Next base: position 1,810 of record JBIJCH010000010.1, read on the forward strand.
CACAGGGCCGATACCGCCATGGCGGCCAGGATCAACAGCAGGTCGGTGGTGGACACCAGCAGGGTGAAGGGGCGCGGGGCGAAAATACCCCCTGGGCGCCACGCGGGATCACAGGCGGCCCTCCCGTTCCCACTGCTCCATCCTGGAGCGCATGAAGCGCCGGTAGCCGTACATGCCGGCGGCCACCACCGGGAACCACAGCCACTTGCGGCCGGCCTCGAAGCCGTGGGCCACGATCGCGTAAGCCGCCCAGCCCGCTGCGGCCACCGCCACCACCAGCCAGAACACCTCCATGAAACGGGACAGCTTCTTCATCACAGGGGGGACAAGGTATCGCGATCGAGCACCAACGAACCGGTCACGCGCCGGATGGTGTAGCGGCTGAAGTCCTCACTGGCATCCAACCCCTGACCATAGAGGATGTCGTTCGCGCGCGTGATCTTCACGGGGCGGTCGGTATGCACGCGGGCACTGTCCTGCTCCCATACGAGCTTCTCGGTCTCCAGGCGCTCACCGCGTACGTTGGTGAACACCACGTGGTCCAGCACCTCCATACGCTTCTCGCCGGGCAGGATGTGGGCACGGCGCGCATAGAGCACGCTGCCCGGGCGCCCGGCCCGGTCGAAGAACACCAGTTCCACACCATCCTCCAGCTCCGTTCGCGGTGGCGGCGTGGTGCGGTAATCGCTCACCCGGCCGGCCTTCAGCCGGTTGCGCACCCGGCCCGAATCACTGTAGACGTACTCGGCACCCGTGGTCACCCGGTCCGGCGCCTCCTGCCGCACGTCCACCGCCGCCACGCGGTCCAGGTCGTTGCTGCACCCGACACCTGCGAGCACAGCAGCGGCGAGCGCACCGATGATGGCCGCGGGCCTCATTCGATGCGCGTGGGCGCGAACCAGCGCTCGCGCAGGTAGGGCGTGAGGGTGAGCCCCAGGTACAGGTTGAGGAAGCCTTCCTGAAGGGTCTGCGCCGCCGGATCCCCCCGGCGCCCGACCACCGCACCCAGGTGCACGCGGGAGAGGTAGTTGCCCTCGGAGATGGGCAGCGAGAACCCGCCGCTCACGGCCAGTTCATCGAGCTGCACGTCCTGCACGCGGAGGTAGTCGGACGTGTAGCGCACCCCGGCGCGGTAGATCACCCGCTTGAGGTACTCGCGGTCGCGCTCGTACGCCGGCCTGAAGGACGCCCCGAAGGCATAGGTGGTGCTGCGGCGCAGGTCGGCGTTCAACGAGTAGTCCTCCACATCGAGCCGCAGGGCGCCCCAGTCACGCCAGCGCACGTCGCCGGTGATGGTCCACCGCTCACCGGTCACCGCCACGCCCGCCCCGTAGGAGGGCGGGATCACCAGGTTTCCCCGTTGCCCGTCCACATAGCGCACCGTGTCCTGCACGAAGTCCACGCCGTTGGCGATGAGGAAGGTGGTCTCCAGCAGGTTGCGCTTGGCCCCCAGGTCGGCGGGAAGCTCGGATCCGAGGCCGATCAGGAAGCGCCAGGGCACAGCTGGTGCCCGGTAGGGCCTTGGCGCCCGCCCTTCCTCGTCCGGGTGGGCCTCCAGCCATGCCTGGTGGGCCGCCTTCCGCTCCTGGTCCTTCAGGCGACGGCGCCGTTCCATGCGCTCAACGGACACCAGCTGCCCACCATAGTGCAGGCCCATGTTCACCGCCCCACCCCGCAGCACAAGCCCGGTGTAGGAGGCGAAATTGGTGTAGTTCGACCCCAGCGGGTACACCGCGAGGCGTGTCTGCTCCACGGTGCCGAAGAGGTAGTTGTAGTTGACCCCGAGGGAAAGGCGCCCCCGCAGGTGGCCCAGGCTGTCGGGCCGCTGTTGCCAGATGGTGCGGGCCAGGCCCACGAAACCGCGGCTGAGGCCACCGGTGCCCTGGTAACGCAGGATCACCTCGTCGCCGTTGGACAGCGGGGCCCTGTCGTCCACCCGGTAGTTCACCGACGAAACAGGGAGGAGTCCCAAGGCCAGCGCCCACCTGCCGTTGTTCCAGGGGATGCCCAGGGTGAAGCCCAGAAGGGCCGAGTTGTTCCGTGTGTCCTCGTACTCGCCGCTGCTGTAACGCACCCGGCCGCCGGCGATGCCTCCTTCGATGGCCGTCTTGCGCAGGCCTGTGTAGGAGGCGGGGTTCGCCGGTGAGATGCCCGCTGGATCGGGCAAGGCGTAGGCCACGCCGCCCATCAGCAACTGGGGCACCTGGGTGTTGCCCACCAGGGTGCCAAGGCCATAGGCGCTGTAGGGCGATTCACCGGTCTGCGGCAGCGCCGGCCCGGCCACCATCATCAGCAGGACCGTTGCCGGCCAGGGAGCGATGGTGGAGAAGAAGCGCATGCAGGCCTTGGAGCGTGAGCAGGGGGGCGGCAAAGATGCCACTTTTCAAGGCCCTGGCGAACCGCAGGGCATCCCCACCGGTGAGCACAACGGCGGCATCGGCCTGTTCGTGCGCGAGGTCGGCGAGCAGGGTGCGCAGCTCACCCCGGATGCCATGATGGATGCCGGCCTCCAGGCTCTCCCGCGTGGTGCGCCCCACCAGCGGTGGCTGGTCCGATGCCTCCACCAGGGGCAGGCGGGCGCTGAAGGCGTGCATGGCGCTCGCGCGCATCCGCAGGCCCGGGGTGATGAGCCCGCCTTGGTAGGTCCCGTCACCGTCCACCACATCGTAGGTGATGCAGGTGCCCAGGTCCACGGCCACCACCGGACGGCCGGGGAACATGCGCCAGGCGCCCACGGCGTTGGCCAGCCGGTCCACCCCCAGGGTGCCCGGTGTCCCATAGGCCATGCGCAAAGGCGACGGCGTGTCCCCCGCGACCACCACCAGGGGCGCGATCCCGGACAGGGCCTGTTCGAACGCGGGGTCCGCGGCGGCCACCGAGCCCAGCACCACGGCCTCCGGCCGCGTGCCGTCCAGCCAGCGCCGCAGGGCCACGGCATCGCCCGCGCCCAGCACGGTGTGCCGGATGAGGCCCGAGGGGCCCATCAGCGCCGCCTTCAGGCGCGTGTTCCCGGCGTCGAGCACCAGATCGGGGAGCAGGCGTTCCATGGTAACGTGAAGATCCTATCTTTGCCGCCCCTCGATGCCGGGGTCGCACCCGGCAAAGATGGACAGAACAGCTTGGTGCCTTAGCTCAGCTGGTAGAGCAACGGACTGAAAATCCGTGTGTCCCCAGTTCGATTCTGGGAGGCACCACCACCGAGGCCCCGCCCATCCGGCGGGGCTTCGCCGTTCACGGGACCGGTCCAAGCCTGCGCCGCACCTCCAACAGGTGCTCCTGCTTCCGGGCCTCGCGCAGCTCCTTGTTGGTGCGCGTGTGGTACTGGTGATTGCTGATGAACCGGTCCTGGATCGCGTTCCACTCGCGCTCGGTGGCGATCACCCCGTAGGCGCGGAGCTCCTCGAACAGCGTGTCGCCGATGCTGAAGAAGTCGTCGCGGCCCAGGTAATCCAGGTCGGCATCGCAGAGGATCCGGCTCAGCTTGTCGTGCGGGGTCTGCGGGATGCGGGTGGCCATGATCATGGCACAGATGCGCTCCACTTGGTGCGGGCTGAAGCCCCAGCGCGGCAGGTGCTCGCGCGCCAGCCGGCAGCTCGCCTCCTCGTGCTCGAGGTCCTGCAGGATGAAGCCCGAGTCGTGGAACAAGGCCGCCGTGGTGAGCAGCACCATGTCCTCGCCCGTCACCCCCTCCCGTTCGCCGATATCGATGGCTGCGGCATAGACGTCCAGCGTGTGCGCGAGGCTGTGGTAGGTGCGCTTCGCCGGAAGCTCATCCTTGATCCTGGCGAGTATGTACGCTTTGGCCGCGCGATGGTCCATGGGAGCACGGGACGCCAGCAAGATAGCAATGTGCCCGAAGGTGCGGAGCACGCCCCCCACAACTGGGTATTTTCGGGGCCATGAAGGGAACCACCCATCGCCGCACGCTCTGGCTCTTCGGTGTGCTGGCGGCCTATGTGCTGCTCCAGTTCCTCTGGTGGGCCTATCTGCTGGTGGAGAAGGACAATGAGCTGCGGGCGCTCATCGGCCAGTTGGACGCGCTCGGCGTGCGCAGCACGCTGTCCCATGGCGACCGGTCGCGCACCTTGCTGATGGTGGCCGGTGAAGGCTTCGTGTTCGTGTGCCTGCTGCTCATCGGGCTGTGGACCATCTACCGCTCGGTACGGCACGAGCTAGTGCTCGCGCGCCTGCAGCGCAACTTCCTGCTGGCCGCCTCGCACGAGCTGCGCACGCCCATCGCCGGGCTCAAGCTGCACCTCCAGACCCTTCAACGGCGACAGCTGGACGCCGAGCAGCAGCGCTCGCTGATGACGATGGCCCTTGGCGATGTGGAACGCCTGGGCGCGCTGAGCGAGAAGATCCTGCTGGCGACGCGGCTGGCGGAGGCGCGCCTGCCGCTGGCGCTCCCCATGGGGAGCGATGCCGATGCCGTTCGCACCATCGTGGGCAACCTGCTCGAGAACGCCTGCAAGTACGCGCCCCCGGGCACAGCGGTCACCATCACGGCGCGCAGCGAGCAGGGAGGCACCCTCATCGAGGTCGCCGACGAGGGGCCCGGGGTTCCCGCCGAGGAGCGTGAACGCATCTTCGACCGGTTCCATCGCGGCGGCCGGGAGGAGACGCGCCAGACCAAGGGCACCGGCCTCGGCCTGTTCATCGTGCGCCGCCTCGCCGATGCGCTCGGCGGTTCGGTCACCCTACGGAACGGCCGCCCTCATGGGGCTATCTTCGAGGTCGCTTTACCGGACCGCTGATGGCCGCACACAAGGTCGTACTGATGATCCTCGATGGATGGGGTGAAGGTGCCGGCGACCGCACCGATGCCATCGCCCAGGCCCGCACCCCCTTCATCACCGGCCTGCGGACCACCGTGCCGCATGCGCACCTGCTCACCGATGGCGAGCATGTGGGACTGCCGGCGGGCCAGATGGGCAACAGCGAGGTGGGCCACCTGAACATCGGTGCAGGGCGCGTGGTGTACCAGGACCTCGTCCGCATCGACAAGGCCGTGGCCGACGGAAGCCTCGAGCGCGAACCGGTGCTGCGCGAGGCCTTCGCCGCGGCCATCCGTCCGGGCGTGCGCCTGCACTTCATGGGCCTGGTATCGAACGGCGGTGTGCACTCCTCCCAGGCCCACCTCGAGGCCCTGTGCCACATGGCCGGACGCGCCGGTGTGCGTGATGTGGCGGTGCATGCCTTCATGGACGGCCGCGACACCGACCCCCGCAGCGGCGCCGGGTTCCTGGAGGACCTGGAGCGCGGGCTCAAGGGCTCGCCGGCCCGGATCGCCAGCGTGATCGGGCGTTACTATGCCATGGACCGCGACAAGCGGTGGGAACGCGTGCGAAAGGCCTACGACCTGCTCGTGCATGGCACCGGCACGAAGGCGGCCAACGCCGTCCAGGCGGTGCGCGACAGCTATGCGGCGGGCATCACCGACGAGTTCATCGGGCCTGTGGTCATCGCCGGTGCCGATGGCACCCCATCAGGCCTCATCCGCCCCGGCGACGTGGTGGTGTGCTTCAACTTCCGCACCGACCGTTGCCGCGAGATCACGCAGGCCCTCACCCAGCAGACCTTCCCAGAGCATGGCATGGAGCCGCTGGCCCTGCACTACGTCACCATGACGGAGTACGACCCCACCTATCGGGGCGTTCACGTGGTCTTCCGCCGCGACGACCTGAGCCATACCCTGGGCGAGGTGGTGAGCGATGCGGGGCTCCGGCAGATCCGCATCGCCGAGACCGAGAAGTACCCGCATGTCACCTTCTTCTTCAGCGGCAACCGGGAGCAGCCCTTCCCCGGCGAGGAGCGCCTGATGGTGCCGTCGCCCAAGGTGGCCACCTACGACCTGCAGCCCGAGATGAGCGCGCCGGAGGTGACGTCGGCCATCATCGATGCGCTGAACGAGGAACGCGCGGACCTGGTCATCCTCAACTTCGCGAACCCCGACATGGTGGGGCACACCGGGGTGTTCGAGGCCATCGTGAAGGCCGTGTGCACCATTGATGACTGTGCGCGCCGCGTGGTGGAGGCCGGACGCGCCCATGGCTACTCCTTCCTCATCACCGCGGACCATGGCAACGCGGACAAGGCGGTGAACCCCGATGGCTCACCGAACACGGCCCACACCACCAACCCGGTGCCCGTGTTCCTGCTGGACGACAGACCGTGGAAGCTCCGCGACGGCATCCTGGCCGACGTGGCGCCCACGGTGCTCGAACTGATGGGACTGCCGCAGCCCGCCGCCATGACGGGCCGCTCGCTGCTCGTGACCCAGGCGCCTTAGCGGCTGCCGAGGATGGTCACGTGGCCCGTGTAAGGCTTCTCGGCACCCTGGACGATCACCTCATAGTAATAGGTGCCGTCGGAGAGCGGCTCACCGCCGGAGGTGCGGCCCTTCCACGTGTTGCGGTAGTTGATGGTCTCGAACACCAGGTTGCCCCACCGGTTGTAGATGCGCACGGTGTTGGTGGTGCCCTGGATGCCCTCGATCACGAAAGCGTCGTTCTCCCCGTCGCCATTGGGGCTGAACACGTTCGGGATCTTGATCTCGCAGCCCGAGTCGACCACGACCTCGTCCGACACCGACTTCGCGCACTCATCGCTCACCGTCACCACGTAGGTGCCGTTCACCAGGCCGCCCACCCAGATGGAGGGGCCCGCCTCGTTGGTGTTCCACTGGTAGGAGAGCGCACCGTAACCGCCGGTGGCCGCTGCGGTGATCAGCACCGAGTCCTGGGTGCAGTCGAGCGACAGGTCCTGGGTGATGAGATCGATGGGCACGTAGTCCACGATCACCACGCTGTCGGCGCTCACGGTGGTGTCGCCGCACGCGTTCACGAAGCTGGCGGTGAGCACGATGGTCTCGGGACCCTCGGCGATGCCGTCCTCCACAGGGGCCACCGGAAAGCTCACGCTGTTCTGGCCGGCCGGCATGGTGACGGTGGGCGGGAGCTGAGGCAGGTAGTCGGTGCCGTTGATGGCGCTGCCGCTGATGCTGATGGTGATGTCGATGTCGTTGGCCGCGATCGGGCGCGTGATGGTGAACACCGCATCGGTGCAGCCCTCGGTCATGGTGCCGTCGCTGCTCTCGGTGGTGATGTCGATGGCGATGGCGCCCGGTGAGGTGAAGCTGCCCGCCTCCAGGAACACACCGCTGTCCAGGATGTTGTCACCGGCATCGGCCACCGCGATCTTGATGTGGTAGGTCTGACCGCACTGCACCAAGGCCCGCGCCTGCAGCACGGTGGTGAAGCCATCGAACTGGATGTATTGCGGGTCGGTGTTGAAGGGTGCCGTGAAACCGTCCCCGTTATCGACGTAGTACACGCTGTTCACCGTGGTGTTCACGTTGTCGATCGCAACAGGCAGGGTGGTGTTGGGCACCAGGGCGATGTTCTCGGCGTTGTTGATGTACGGTCCGTTGATGCCCGGTCCGCTGAGGAAGAACCCGAACACATCGTTGAAGCTGGAGTTCACCCATTCGAGGTACTCCTCGCTGCCGAACACGTAATTGAAGCTGAGCGAATCCCCATCAGGCACGAAGTCGAACTCCAGCACGGCGGCATCGTTGGTGGTGAACCCCCCGCCCAGTGCCTGGGTGAGGTCCGGGTCGCCGGGCAGGGCGAGGCCGCCCAGCGGCAGCGTATTGCCCCCGTTGTTGTTCGGACCCACGGCCACGTTGATATCACCCGAGCACAGCGTGATGCCGTTCGCCATGCCCACGTTCGCGCCGGCGCTGTTGAAGCTGCCGATCTGCACGTAGGCCTGGTTCGCCGGCTGGCCGTTGAAGGTGATGTTCGTGGCGGTGACACCGCCGCCGAGCAGCACGTTCTGCACAAGGTCGGACACCGTGATCGCGTTGTCGACCACCAGCTGGGCCCTCAGCCCCGCGACCGTCATCACCGCGGCGGAGAGCACCGCGGCGCGTTTCATCGTCACCATCATCCTTGCTGATCCGTTATTCCTGGCTCCCGCGCAGCAGCGTTACATGCCCGAACCCTTCGATCGCCGGGAACAGGTGCCCCGCCGCACGGTACTTGTAGACGTAGACACCGGTCTGCGCGTCGCCTGACCCGTTCACTTTCCCATCCCATAGGATGTCCATGTCCGTGGAGGTGAAGATCAGCTCACCCCAACGGTTGAACAGCTCCACGCGGAACTCCTCGATGTAATGGCCCACCGCGCCCCAGGTGTCGTTCACGCCGTCGCCATCGGGGGTGAAGGCGTTGGGGAAGTAGATGTGCGCCGGCGGCCGCAGCAGCACGCTGTCGATGCCGGTGCAGCCATGGATCGTGCGCACCTCGAGCGTCACCCAGTGCTCCTCCAGGTCCAGGTAGCTATGCACCACGTCGGGGGTGCGGTAGCCCGTGCCATCGCCCATGTCCCACTGGTGGAAGTTGCAGATCGGGAAGGTGGCCGCCTGCAGGTACCAGTCGTCCTGGCCCTGGTTCGTCACCTCGATGTCCACCAGCACCGGCTCGGGCGTCACCGTCACGGCGTCGGTGAGCACCGCGCCGCATTCGTCGATCACGTTCACCACGTAGGTGGTCTGCACCAGCGGGGTCACCCACAGCTGCGGGTCACCGTAGCCCAGCTGCGGCCACTGCAGGGTGTAGATGCCGCTGCCGCCGCTCACCTGCGCGAACAGCAGCACCGGATCGCCGTAGCACACGGTGGTGTCGGCGTTGAACCGCAGGACGAAGGGGTCGTAGATGGGCAGCAGCGTGAACAGCGTGGTGTCGCCCGCATAGCCGCACTGGTCCTCCACGGTGATGGTGTAGGCCGCATCGTTCGGAACGGGCACGGTGAGCTGGTCGGTGTTGGACAGCACCTGCCCCTGGGCGTTGGTCCATTGGTAGGTGTACACGCCATTGCCGCCCGTCACGTTGTCCAGCGTGAGCGTCGCCGCATCACCGGGGCACACCACGGTGATGCTCTGGGCGGTGATCACGATCGGCGGCAGCGGGGCCGTGCTCACCAGCAGCGAATCGGAGGCGCTGAACCCACAGCCATCGCTCACCGTGGCCACGTAGTACACGGGCGGGCTCGCGGCGTCCACGTTGATGGTCGCGGTGTTCCCCACCACGGCACCGGCCAGCGTCCACTGGTAGGTGTACACGCCATTGCCACCCGTCACGTTCAGCACGCTGATGTCGGCATCGCCCAGGCATTGGATGGCGGTGTCCGGGCTCACGGTGACCTGCATGGGCTGGTACACCGGCATGGTGACCACGATGCTGTCCTGCACCGGCACAACACTGCACGTGTCGCCGATGGTGACGTAGTAGGTGGTGGTGACCCCGGGCGAGACGGTGATGGACGGGGTCGTCGCACCCGTGCTCCACAGGTAGGTGTAGTTGCCCGTGCCGCCGGTGACGGCAGGCGCCAGGTTGTAGCTCAGGCCGCACGCCCCGTTCACATCGTTGGTCACCACCGTCAACGGCGGCGGTGTGTCGATGTAGAAAAGGTAGTTGGTCTGCACCTGCTGGCCCGAGCAGAAGATGTTCTGGTTGATCGTGATGGCCAGCGTCTCGATGCCGTCCGGGTCGATGGGCAGGTTGAGGAACACCGGGAACATGGTGTCGCCCGGCTGGTAGATGATCTGCGAAGGCAGGGGCGGGAAGTAGTCCACGCCGGCGGTGGCGGTGCCGCTGATCACCAGGTCCACGGTGTCGAAGGTGGCCGTGTCGCCGAACCGCAGGAAATCGAGCTCCACCAGGCCGCAGCCCTCGAGCATGATGGTGTCGTTCACCACGTTCACGCCGGCGGCCAGGTCGGGTTGCACCTGACCGGTGCTGGTGAAGCTGCCCGCCTTCAGGAACACCGCGCTGTCCCACGCGGTATCACTGGCATCGCCGATGGCGATCTTGATGTGGTAGGTCTGGCCGCAGATCACCTCGGCCTGTGCGGTGATCACCACGGTGAACCCGTCGTACTGCGGATAGATGGCGTTGCTGTTGTAAGGCGCGTTGATGCCCGTGCCGTTCACCACGTAGAAGGCGGGGTTCACCAGGTCGTTCACCGTGTTGATGGTGACCGGGTCGCCCGTTCCCGGGATGAGCGCGATGTTGGCGGCGTTGTTCGAGAAGGGCCCGGTGATGCCCGGTCCGCTGAGGAAGAAACCGAAGATGTCGTTCACGCTGTTCACGAACTCCAGGTACTCGTCCGAGCCGAACACGAAATCGAACTTCAGCGAGTCGCCCGTGGGCACGAAATCGAACTCCAGCACTGCGGCGTCGTTCACCACCTGGGGCGAGGAGAGGATCGCCAGGTCCGGATCGCTCTGCCCGAAATTACCCCCGCCCACGCTGCTGCTGCCACTGTTGTTGGGGCCGATCGCGTTCATCACATCACCGGTGGCCAGGATGACACCCTGGCCGATACCCAGCACGGTGTTGGTCGCGTCCACCTCCCCCATCTGCTCGTTGACCGTGTTGGCAGGGAGCCCGTTGAAGGTGATGTTGCTCACCGACACGCCCTGCCCGAGCAGGATGTTCTGCACCAACCAGGCCGGCGTCTGGGTGTTGTTCACCACCAGCTGGGCATGCACGCCTGCCGTGCAAAGCAGGGCCGCACAGAGGTTCAGGAGGATGCGTCGCATGTGGTCACGTGGCTTTGCGGTGCGAAGATGGTCCCCTTTCATGGCAACTTCCCATGCCGTGGGCACGAACGGGAAGAACGGCGTCATGAACAGGGGGCGGCCCTTCACGCAGCGGCCACCCGTTTCCACGGGCACCTGGGTGTGGGCATTGGAATTGGGCATGGGTCCTGAAAATTAGGACATTAAGCGCTTGCCTGATAGACTCCTGCCCGGCACCCGGGGTTGCCTGAAGGGCCACCCCGTTCACCGCTATCTTCGCTGCCCCCAGAAACACCCCCTCCCCATGTCCGCCATCGATACCTATGTCGACGCCCATAAGGACCGCTTTCTCAGCGAGTTGCTCGACCTTCTGCGCATCCCCAGCGTGAGCGCCGACCCGAAGTACAAGGCTGACGTGGCCCGCTGCGCCGAGGCGGTGAAACAGCGCCTGGTGGAGGCCGGTGCCGACAAGGTGGAGGTGTGCCCCACGGCCGGCCACCCCATCGTGTACGGGGAGAAGATCGTGGACCCTTCCAAGCCCACGGTGCTGGTGTACGGCCACTACGATGTGCAGCCCCCCGACCCCCTCGACCTGTGGCACAGCGGCCCCTTCGAGCCGGTGATCAAGGACGGCATGATCTACGCCCGCGGCAGCGCCGACGACAAGGGTCAGTTCTTCATGCACGTGAAGGCCTTCGAGGCCATGATGCGGAACGGCGGCCTGCCCTGCAACGTGAAGTTCATGATCGAGGGTGAGGAGGAGGTGGGCTCGGACAACCTGGGGGTGTTCGTGAAGAACAACAAGGAGCGGTTGAAGGCGGACGTGGTGCTCATCAGCGACACCGCGATGATCGCCAACGATGTGCCCAGCATCAACACCGGCCTGCGCGGCCTCAGCTACCTGGAGGTGGAGGTGACCGGCCCGAACCGCGACCTGCACAGCGGGGTGTACGGTGGTGCCGTGGCCAACCCCATCAACGTGCTGTGCGACATGATCAGCAGCCTGCACGACAAGGACCGGCGCATCACCATCCCCGGCTTCTACGACGCGGTGAAGGAGCTCAGCACCGCCGAGCGCAAAGCCCTGGCCGAGGCCCCCTTCGACCCGGAGGCCTACAAGAAGGACCTGGGCGTGAACGATGTGCTCGGCGAGAAGGGTTACACCAGCGAGGAGCGCAGCAGCATCCGCCCCACCCTCGATGTGAACGGCATCTGGGGCGGTTACATCGGCGAGGGCGCCAAGACGGTGCTGCCCTCCAAGGCCTTCGCCAAGATCAGCATGCGCCTGGTGCCCGACCAGAAGAGCGATGCGATCACCAAGCTCTTCAAGGACCACTTCGAGCGCATCGCACCGCCGAGCGTGAAGGTGGAGGTGCGTCCCCACCACGGCGGCGAGGCGGCCGTCACCCCGATCGACTCCCCCGCCTACCTGGCTGCCGCCAAGGCCATGGAGGAGACCTTCGGCAAGAAGCCCATCCCCACCCGCGGCGGCGGCAGCATCCCCATCGTGGCCCTGTTCGAGGCCGAGCTCGGCCTGAAGACGGTGCTCTTCGGCTTCGGCCTCGATTCGGACAACATCCACAGCCCGAACGAGAAGTACGGCGTGTTCAACTACCTCATCGGCATCCGCACCATCCCGCGCTTCTTCCAGCACTACGCGGCAATGATGAACGGCCACGCCTGATCCGCGGCACGCGATCCGCCAACACCGGGGCATGCGCATCCCGATCGTCGCTCCGTCGCTCCTGTCAGCCCTCCTGCTCACGGGCTGCCTCTCGTACCGGGAGGTCGAGCTCCGTGCCGTGGACGATGTGGACGTGCGACGCCTCGACCGGCAGGGCATCGCCCTGCGGGTGATGGCCACCATCCACAACCCCAACGGCTACCGCATCAGCGTGCAGGACCCCGATGTGGACCTGTTCCTGGACGGCACCTACGTGGGCAAGGCCACGCTGGACAGCACCCTCACCCTCGACCGGCGCGCGACCCGCACCTACAGCGTGCCCCTCCATGCCGACCTCGCCACCGGCGGCGCCCCCGCGCTGATGGTACTGCTGGGCGCGGCGCTGAAGGGCGAGGTGCTCCTGGGCGCGAAGGGCAGCGTGGCCGGCAGGGCCTTCCTGGTGCGCAAGCGATTCCCCTTCGAGGTGGAGCAGCACATCACGCTCAGCGACCGGCCGTGAAGCGCACCAGCGCGGCGCTCTCCCACTCCACGATCACGTCGTAGCCGAGCAGGCCGGGCGCCACGCCGAGCAACGGACCCATGGCATAGCCCTTCGCGGCCTCCTCGTCCGTGAGCCGCTCCCGCAGGTGCTCCATGGGCCGGCCACCGGGAAGCGTACCCTCCTCATGCCAGTGCGCCAGCACATCCCGCCGCGACCAGTTCCCGTCCAGCAGCAGGCGTTCGGGAGGGCCGTGGAACAGGTAGTTCGCCCACAGCAGCAGCGAGAACAGCAGCGGCCCCACCGCCAGCAGGTTGAACAGGAACCACTCCAGGCGCTCCATGCCCAGCCGCAGGCCGCTGCCCGCGTAGGGAAGCACATTGCCGGCCATGCAGAAGAGCGCCAGCCAGCGGAACATCGCGCTGTAGGTGATGAGCGTGACCAGCTGGCCCGACCAGAAGGTGACGATGAACACCACCAGGCCCAACGCCATCAGCGTGCCCGGCCAGTACTGCAAGCGTGCCTTGCGCACCCTCTGCTGTTGATGCAGGCCTTCCAGGCCGCCACCCAGGCGCTCCATGTGTCCGTTACTTTGATCGCGATGCCCCTGTCATCCCACCTGCTCGCCGCCGTCACGCTGTGGCTGGTGCTCTCCTCCGGCGGCTGCCGCACGGGCGGCGATGGCGAGGGCTCATCGCAAGATACCATGCACGCCCATACCAACAGGCTCGTGAACGAATCGAGCCCCTACCTGCTCCAGCACGCGCATAACCCGGTCGACTGGTACCCGTGGGGCGAGGAGGCCTTCGCCAGGGCCCGCGCCGAGAACAAGCTGGTGCTCGTGAGCATCGGTTACAGCAGCTGCCACTGGTGCCACGTGATGGAACGCGAGAGCTTCGAGAACGACAGCATCGCGCAGCTGATGAACGAGCGCTACGTATGCATCAAGGTGGACCGCGAGGAGCGGCCCGATGTGGACCAGGTGTACATGACGGCCGTGCAGCTCATGACCCAGCGCGGGGGCTGGCCGCTCAACTGCTTCACCCTGCCCGACGGCCGACCCGTATACGGCGGCACCTATTTCCCGCCACAGCAGTGGGCACAGGTGCTGCAGGACCTGCACGCCACCTGGACGAAGGACCCCGCCAAGGTCCGC
>JBIJCH010000242.1:0-4426 GCA_044344815.1 Flavobacteriales bacterium
GGCCTACCACGCCTCGCTGGACCGGTTCTGCGCTTTGCTGCCTATGAATGCCGAGGTGCTGGAACTGGCCTGCGGGCCGGGGAATGTGACGAAGTACCTGCTCCAGCAACGACCCGACCTGCGCATCCTCGGCACCGACCTGGCCCCGGCCATGATCGAGCTCGCACGCACGAACAACCCCGCCGCATCGTTCGACCTGCTCGACCAGCGCGCGTTCCTTTCGTTGAACCGCACGTTCCACAGCATTGTGTGCGCCTTCGGCCTGCCCTACCTCGATGCGCGGGAAGCCGCGGACCTCATCCGCGATGCGGCCCGATGCCTGCATCCCGGCGGCGCGCTCTACCTGAGCACGATGGAGGACGCCCCATCCCGCTCCGGTTTCGTGATGCCGAGCACCGGCGAGGGCGAGGCCGCCTGGATCCATTACCACCGGGGCGACGACCTCGTGGATGCGTTGGAGCGGAACGGTTTCCGCGTGGTGGAGCGCTCGAACGTGATCACCGCCGCCGGGGACGGCAGCCCGGCCAACGACCTGCTGCTCGTGGCGCAGCGCTGACCTCGCATACCCCATGAGCACGCCCCGCATCGACAAGCGCACCTTCGACTTCCTCACGGACTTGCGCCGGCACAACGACCGCGACTGGTTCCAGGCCAACAAGGCGCGCTACACGGCCGCCCACGAGAATGTGAAGGCGGTTGCGGAGGCGCTCATCGAACGCATGAAGCGGCACGACCGCCTAAGCACCGACACAGCGCGGGAGAGCCTGATGCGCATCCACAACGACCTGCGCTTCCACAAGGACCGTCCGCCTTACAGCCCGCGTTTCGCCGGATCGCTCTCACGTGTGAAGCCCGCCCTGCGCGGCGGCTATTACTACCACCTCACGCCCGGCGGCTCCTTCCTCGCCTGCGGCTTCTGGGGCCCGGAACCTTCGGACCTCAAGCGCATCCGCACCGACATCGCGCAGGACCCGACGACCTGGAAGCGGCTGCTCGCCAGCAAGCGGATCAAGGACACCTTCGGGAGCATGGTTGGCGGGCAGCTCCGCACCGCGCCGCAGGGTTTCCCGAAGGACCATCCCGCCATCCACCTGCTCCGGTACAAGCAGTACCTCTTCCGCCATCCGCTCACCGACGGGCAGGTGCTCGCCCCCGACCTGGTGGAGCACATGGACACCGTGTACCGCGCCATCCGTCCCTTCTTCGACCACATGAGCGAGGTGCTCACCACGGATGCGGACGGGCGCTCGCTGCTGCGGGCGGACCGGTGAGGGCCCAACTTTGCGCCCCATGGACTTCGGCATCTACACCTTCGTCGACCACACGCCCGACCCCGTCACCGGCGAGCGCATCACCGCGGAACAGCGGCACCGCGAGCTGTTGGAGGAGGCCGAGCTGGCCGACCGGCTGGGCCTGGACGTTTTCGCCATCGGCGAGCACCACCGGGAGGACTTCATCGCCAGCGCGCCGGCCGTGCTCCTGGCCGCCATCGCTGCCCGCACCAAGCGCATCCGGTTGAGCAGCGCCGTCACCGTGCTCAGCAGCGAGGATCCCGTGCGCGTGTTCCAGCAGTATGCCACGCTCGACCTCATCAGCGGCGGGCGGGCCGAGGTGATGGCGGGCCGGGGCTCCTTCACCGAGTCGTTCCCGCTCTTCGGGTACGACCTGAAGGACTATGATGCCCTGTTCAGCGAGAAGCTCTCCATGCTGCTCGAGATCCGGAAGGGTGAGGTGCTCAACTGGAAAGGCAGGCACACCCCCACCATCGAGGAACGGGGCGTGTACCCCCGACCGGTGCAGGACCCGCTGCCCGTATGGGTGGCCGTGGGCGGCACCCCCGAGAGCGTGGTGCGCGCCGCCACCCTCGGCCTGCCCATGACGCTTGCCATCATCGGCGGGGAGCCGGCGCGCTTCAAGCCTTACACCGACCTATACCGGCAGGTGTGGCAGCAGGCGGGTCATCCCATGGACCGCTTCCAGCTGGGCATCGGCTCGCACGGTTTCATCGCCGACACCTTTGAGGAGGCGGCCGAGCTCACCTGGCCGCGCTACGCCATGCAGATGGGCCGCATCGGCAGGGAACGCGGCTGGGGACCGGTTGGCCGAACGCAGTTCGACTTCGAAGTGTCACCCAACGGCGCCATGCTGCTGGGCGATCCGGAGACCGTGGCCAGGAAGATCATCCGGGAGCACCAGCTCTTCGGCTTCACCCGGTTCAGCCTGCAGTTCACCGTGGGCAGCATGCCGCACGACAAGGTGTTGCGGTGCATCGAACTGTACGCCACGCAGGTGGTGCCGATGGTGAAGGCGGCCGTGGGGGCCTGACCCGCGAAGCTGTGGGGCGGAACGGTCCGCGGATGTCGGCCGGATCGCGGTTTCATGCATCTTCGTACCCCGGGCAACCAGCCCGACCATACCGATGAAGCGCTCGATACACCTCGACGAGAAATTGGAAGGCACCTCCCCCTTCACGGCTGCCGTGGAGGCCAACGGCTTCGTGTTCATCAGCGGACAGATCGCCACCGTGCCGGGCACAAAGACGCTCATCACCGACACCATCGCCAATGAGGCCGAGCAGGTGATGAAGAACCTGGGCGCCGTGCTGGAGGCCGCCGGTCTCACCTTCGACCACCTGGTGAAGTGCACCATCTACCTCACCAACCTGCAGTTCTACACCGCAGTGAACGAGGCCTACCAGAAGCGCTTCACAGGCCAGCCACCCGCGCGCGAGACCATCGCCGTGAAGGAGCTGCCCCGCGGCGCCAACGTGGAGATCAGCGGCATCGCCGTGCGGGGCTGACAAGCCCTGACCGAAGGAGCGCACCGCCCCTCAGGGGGTGGCGCAAGCCCGATCCGCCAACACACACCCGCATGGCCGGACCTCGCGGAAGGATGATCCTGTTCATCGCCCTCCTGGTGATCTCCGGGGCGCTGGTGGCCTTCACGCAGTACAAGGACAAGCTCGCCGCGCGGGCATTGCACAAGGTGGCCTCCATCGCCGGACGCGCCGGTCACCGCATATCGTTCGGGGATGTGTCCGTGTCCATCCGGGGAGGGTCCATCCACATCAGCGACCTGGACATCACCCCGCTGGCCGACAGCACCCTGGAGGACAGCAGCGTGCGCTACACCGTGCATGCGGACGCCATCGAACTGGACGGTACGGACCTGTGGGCCCTGCTGCGCGACAAGGTGCTTCATGTGCGGCGCATCGACCTGCGCGCCCCTTCGGTCGCCCACTCCTTCATCACCCGTGGCCTGAAGCCCGAGGCACCGGCCGCGCCGCAGGACACCGCGAAGGCCGCCATGGGCGCGCTCGCCGTGCTGAAGGTTGACACCCTGCGGATCACCGACGCCACCGGAAGCACCCGAGACCGACGGGAAACGAACCCGGCCCTTGCCGTGGGCGACCTGGACCTGGTGATCACCGGCATCGCCGTGGAGGACAACGGCAGCCGCATGCCCGGGGTGACCGTGGGCCGCATCGACCTCGCGCTGCACAGGGCCGAAGCCCACCTGAAGCCCTATTACACCCTGGCCTTCGACTCGCTTCGTGTGCGCATCCCGGAGGACACGCTCGTGCTGCACGGCCTGCGTTTCACGCCTGGCGTTCCACCCAAGGCCTACCACAAGCACGTGGGCACGCAGGTGGAGCTGTACACGGCGCGGGTGGACACGCTGATGCTCACCGGGTTCGACCTGGCCTCGCGCCTGCACGGTGGGGCGTTGAAGGCGCGCACGCTCCACCTGGCCGGGGCCGCGGTCGACATCCACCGCGACAAGTCCATCCCCGTACGCACGGCGAAGAAACCCAAGCCGCTCGCCGCCGACCGCGTAACGGCGTGGACGCTGCCCGTGGCGCTGGATACGGTGCTCGTGCGCCGAAGCTCCGTGACCTACCACGAGCGGCTGAAGCGGAACGACGATTACGGCAGCATCGCGTTCACCGACATCGATGGCCGGCTCACCGGCATCACCAACGAGCCTGCGGTCGACCCGCCGGACCTGCACCTGACCGGTTCGGCGCGGGTGGGGCGGTCGCACGCGCACCTGGACGTTCGCATGCCCATGCAGGCGCGGCACACCACGGTGGCCGCGCACGCGGTTTTGCGCGACTTCCCCGCGCAGACCATGAACCGCATGACCGATGACCTGCTGCACGTGAACGCCACGGCAGGCGTGATCCACCGGGTCGAGATGCGGATGAAGGGCGACGAGCACCGCGCCAACGGGACCCTGGAGATGCAGTACGAGGACCTGCACCTGGAGCTCAACCCCTCGGTGAGGCACGCGGGCGTGCTCAGCTTCGTGGCGAACACCGTGGTGCGCACCACGAACATGCCGCAGGACAGGAGCTATCGCACCGGGCGCTTCACGGTGGACCGCCCCATTGACGCCGGTCTCTTCAAGTACATCTGGATCAGCC
>JBIJCH010000243.1:0-4425 GCA_044344815.1 Flavobacteriales bacterium
GTAGGCCGATCGCACCCGCATCTTGGAATCGGTACCGGTCAGATCCAAGTAGTGCTCCAGGAAGCGTAGCAAGGTCATGCGGCCATGCTCATTGAACAACGTGCTTCGCACTTCGATCGGGATCCGGTGGCGCAAGTACCATCGGGATAGCCGCACATTGGTATCCACCCCAGGTCCATTGAACGACACAAAGGCATTGCCGTCAACCGCTTCCAACAGCCTCCGCCGTAAGTCGCGAAGTTCACGGCGGGCCACAACACCAATACCCGGCTGACTCGACCAACGGGAACCATGCCGCTTGAAGTAGGCGATGGCTGATGCGGCGGAAAGCGGACCGATCATCGCGGTGAGGACATTGCGGCTGCGGGTGGAGAGGCCTGCAAGCAGTATCTCGTAAAACCGCTCCAGATCGGACGTGTCCACTGGCGTGCTGGGATCGGGTTCCCGCGGCTTGGGGTCCCAGCCCATAGCGGTGGCCTTCTCTAGCACCCCGTCAAGCTCCAGCTGGGTGGTGACGCCACAATTGCGCAGCTTCCGAAAACCACCGTGCAACTGGCGGAATTCATGAATGGCGGAGAGGCTGGTCAACTTGGCCGACTCCAGCACATTGAAGGCCCTGACCGAAAGACCGAAGGTCGAGGCGATCTGCTCAAGATCGAGCTTATTTCCGGTTGAACCGGAATGTTCACTTGAGCTATCAACCCCTGGATCGGATCCCGGAACAGACCCGGAAGCCCCGTAGGCGGCCCCCTCTGGGCTTATGCTCTCTGCTTTGGCCAGAAGGTCCTCCAACTCCATGATCGTGCTCCGTCCACAGCCTTGCAGGCCTCGGAATCCGTTCGGGCTGAAGCCGATCTGCCGCAAGCGGCCCAGCGTGGCAATACCGTGTCGCTTACAGGTGTTCCACGCACGGGTGGATAGGCCGAAAAGTTCATCCAACGTATCCAATAAGGTCTCGTCCGACAGCCTGTACGTGCCGGCCCCAGCTTCGTCCGCTGCGACATCGCTCATGATCCCTCCAATTTAGCCTTCCACTGTCCCCAATCCGGAAGCACGCGGTCCAACAGCTGCCAGAACGCTGCGGAAGAAGTCCTGCTGCCGCACGTTCAGTTGGTCGGCGCGGGCGAACTTCTTCTTCAGGTCGGCGCGCTGGTACTCGTTCAGCGGCTCGCTCACTAGGTCGTAGTAGCGCACCAGGCTGTCGCGCGTGGCGAACCACAGGCGCCCGCCGAAGATGGTGTCGGTGGTGTCGCGCAGCAGCTTCACGTGGGCCCACACCCGCGTGGTGTCGCCGGGCTCGTCGTCGAAGAACTTGATGGTGTACGCCGCATCGTAGGCCATGGTGCGGTGGGCCAGCAGGGCCTCCTGCGCGGCGGCCAGGGCCTGCTGTGGCGTTTCGATCGCGGGGCCCCCGCAGGCGGCGAGCAGGGCGGGGAGCAGCAGGAGGGAGGCACGGCAGCGCATGGTGGGGTGGTGTGCCGGAAAAATAGCCGCCCACCGGGTGTGGCGGCCCTGTGCGGGATGAAGCGTGACCTACCTTGGTGCCATGCTCCGGTGGGTGCGCACCACGCTCTTCAGCCTGCTGCTGGGCTTCCACAACGCCCTGGCGCAGGAGGACATCTCCCTGGAGGAGCTGGGCGTGCAGGTGCGGCCGATGCACCACGACCCGCTGGCCCATCTGCTGGCCCGGCCCGAGCGCTGCTTCTTCTGGAACGAGAGCAGCCTGCTGAACTGAGGCCGCAGGTCTTAAGGCCGGCTTCACATGCGGGGCGCGCGGATCGAGCGACCTTTGCGCGCACCTTGCGGAAGCCCATGTCCCTGTCCCGGTCGCTGAGCGTCGTCCTCCTTTCGTGCGTGTGCACCTTGCTGGTGGCCCAGGTGCCCACCCAGTGCCTGGAGATCGAGGGCATCCTGGTGGACGCCTGCATCTCGTCCACGGCGTGCCCGGGCTCGCAGGAGGGCCAGAACGAGATGGTGCGTTTCCGGGTGGGCCCGCAGCCCATCGCCTTGAGCGACCTGAGCGTGGACTGGCCGAACAACAGCTTCCAGGGCCTGGTGCAGAACAGCACCACCGCCGCGGTGACCGCCGCGCTGAACGCCAGCGTGACGGCCTGCGGGCTGCTGCTGGAGCCGCCGGGGGGCCTGATCCCCGCCGGGGCCCAGGTGCTGCTGATCACCAGCACGGCCATGTGCACGCAGGCGAACTCCTTCGCCGGCCTCGCCGATACGCTGTACGTGATCTACCAGCAGGCGGGCAACACGCAGGGGCACTTCGCGAACCACAACAACGGCAGCCTCATCTCCCCGGTGCCCACGGGCGGCAGCGCCCTGCGCACGCTGGTGATCACCCAGGTGTCCACGAGCTGCTCCGATGTGGCCATCTACGACCGGCAGGAGCTGGTGAACGTGTACGGCACCTACGGCGGAACGAGCGCCGAGAACGACGGGGCCACGGTCTCCTTCACCTGGCCGGGGGCGCCGGTGGTATCCTACAGCAACGCGGGCTGCCAGGCGCCGGTGCCGGTGACCACGGTGACGGCGACGGCCGCGAGCGGCAGCCTGTGCGCGGGCGGCACCGTGGCCCTGGCGGGCAGCGTGTCCGGTGGCTTCGCCAGCGTGCTGTGGAGCGGCGGCACGGGCACCTTCAGCGCCAGCACGGACAGCCTCACCACCTACACGGCCGGCCCCGGTGACGCGGGCACCGTGGTGCTCACCTTCTGCGCGATCGGCGCCTGCGGGCAGAGCACCTGCGACACCGTGGCGCTGGCGATCGATCCGGCCCCGGCCCTCACCATCACCGCCTCCGGACCGCTGGAGCTGTGCCCGGGGCAATCGCTGGACCTGCTGGCCGCCGGCGCCACCAGCTACCTGTGGAGCACCAACGCCACCACCGCGCAGATCACGGTGACGGCACCGGGCCTGTACACGGTGACCGGGTCCACCGCCTGCGGCCCGGGCACGGCCAGCATCACCGTATCGGCGGGCCTGCCTCCCACGGTGGCCATCACCGGCGGCACCACGCTGTGCCAGGGCGCCACGCTCGCCCTCACCGGCACCGGCGCCGACAGCTACGTGTGGAGCACGGGCGCCACCACGGCTTCCGTGGCGGTCACCAGCCCGGGCCCGTACACGGTGACCGGCACCACGGCCTGCGGGCAGGGCACCGCCACCGTAACGGTGCTCGCAGCGGTGCCGCCGGTGGTGCAGATCACCGGCGACCTGCTCATCTGCCCGGACGGCACCACCGTGCTCACGGCCTCGCCGGGGCTGAGCTACCAGTGGAGCACCGGCGCGACCACCGCGTCCATCACCGTGGGCGCTCCGGGCATTTACACCGTGGTGGCGGGCGATGGCTGCGCCACGGCCACGGCCCAGGCGGAAGTGGTGGCGGTGGCCATCGATGCGGCCTTCACGGCCCAGCCCGTCACCGGCACGGCGCCCCTGCCCGTGGCCTTCACCAACACCAGCGTGCCGGCGAACGCCGGCTGGTCCTGGGCCTTCGGGGATGGCGGCGGCAGCACCGGCAGCGACCCGCAGCACACCTACACCGCCCCCGGCACCTACACCGCGGTGCTCACCGTCACCGTGGGCGCCTGCACCGATGAGGCCACCGCGACCATCGTGGTGGAGCCGCAGGAAGCGGAGCCGGCCACCATCGTGGTGCCCAACGTCTTCAGCCCGAACGGCGACGGGCGCAACGACCAGCTGGAGGTGATCAGCACCGGCATCGTGGAGCTGCGCATGGACATCTTCAACCGGTGGGGGCAGCGCATGGCGGGCCTCACCCGCGTGAACGAGCGCTGGGATGGCCGCGACATGAGCGGCGTGAAGGTGGTGGACGGCACCTACTTCTACACCCTGGAGGCCCGCGATGCCCAGGGCACCACGTTCACCCGCACCGGCACCGTCACGGTGCTGCGATGAGCGCCCCGGCCCGCCGAACTGAAGGGGCCTTGCGGCTGTTCAGCACAACACCGGATCGCCCGACCTTTGCGGTCCTCTCCGCCGTGCTCCGTTCCCTGCCGCTCTGCCTTCTGGTGGCCGCCCTGTGCGGTCGCTCCCTGCCGGTGGCCGGGCAGTGCGGCACCACCATCTCCAGCTTCCCCTACACCGAGGACTTCGAGGCGGCACCGGGCTGGAGCGCTGGCGGCACCGCGAGCGACTGGGCCTGGGGCACCCCGGCCCACCCCCTGGTGAACAGCGCCGGTGGCGGGGTGAACAGCTGGTGCGTGGGCGGGCTCACCGGGAGCTTCTACAACTTCGGCCAGCTGAGCTACATCGAAGGCCCCTGCTTCGATCTCAGCGGCCTGCAGTTCCCGTGGATCTCGTTCAAGATCTTCTGGGAGGTGGAGCGCCAGTACGACGGCATGGTGCTGCAGGCCTCGCTGAACGGCGGCACCACGTGGACCAACGTGGGGGCCTTCG
>JBIJCH010000061.1:0-8796 GCA_044344815.1 Flavobacteriales bacterium
CCTGACCTGGCTATGGTGCTGGCCGCTGCCCGATCTTTTCAACACCCCAAGGTCCACGGTGCTGCTCGACCGGAAGGGTGGCCTTCTGGGGGCCAGCGTGGCGGCCGACGGGCAATGGCGCTTCCCCCCATCCGATAGCGTTCCGGCACGGTTCGCCACCTGCCTCACCCAGTTCGAGGACCGCCATTTCCGGTCGCACCATGGCATCCACCTTCCCTCCCTGGTCCGCGCCTATATGCAGAACCGCCGGGCCGGGCGGGTCGTGAGCGGCGGAAGCACGCTCACCATGCAGGTGGCCCGCATGGGGCTCGGGGACCGGGAGCGGACCTACGCGAACAAGGTGACGGAGGCCCTCCTGGCCCTGCGCATCGACCTGCGGCTCGGCAAGGACTCCGTGCTGGCCCTGTATTGCGCCAACGCGCCGTTCGGGGGCAATGTGGTGGGCCTGGAGGCCGCGGCCTGGCGCTACTACGGTCGCCCCCCCGCACAGCTCAGCTGGGCCGAGTGCGCCACCCTCGCCGTGCTGCCCAACGCGCCGGCCACCATCCACCCCGGCAGGGCCCCGAACGCCCTGCGCGCCAAGCGCGACCGCCTGCTCGACCGCCTGCTCACCGTGGGCGCCATCGACACGCTCGAGTGGTCGCTCGCCCGGCAGGAGCCCCTGCCGCAACGGCCGATGCCCCTGCCCGCCCGCGCCCCCCACCTGCTGGCCACCCTGCGTCGCATGGGCCACGAGGGCCGCCTGGTGCGCACCACGCTCGATGGCGACCTGCAGGACCTGGCCACGCGCGCCCTCTCGGCCCAGGCACCGGTGCTCGAGGCCAACGAGGTGCACAACGCCGCCGCCATCGTGCTCGACGTGCCCACCGGCGAGGTGCTCGCCTACGTGGGCAACCTGCCCGAGGCAGGCGCCGAACATGCCGGACAGATGGACCTCGTGCGCGCCCAACGGAGCACCGGCAGCCTGCTGAAACCCTTCCTGTACGCCGACATGCTGGCCACCGGCGAGCTGCTGCCGCACATGCTCGTGGCCGACGTGCCCACCCGGTACGAAGGCTTCGCCCCGCTGAACTTCGACGGCTCGTACGCCGGTGCCCTGCCCGCCTCCGAGGCCCTCGCGCGATCGCTGAACATCCCCGCGGTGCGCGCGCTTCGCCAGCACGGCGTGGAACGCACCCTGCGCCTGCTGCGGGCCATGGGGCTCAACGGGCTCGACCGCAGTGCCGACCATTACGGGCTGTCGCTGATCATGGGCGGTGGCGAATGCGACCTGTGGTCCCTCACCGGCGCCTACGCAAGCATGGCCCGCATCGTGGAGAACGCAGGAAGGAACAACCCGGGCGGCGATGTGCATGAGCCGGTGGTGTTGCAGGCTCCCACCGCGATCATCTCTGCGGAAGCCAGAGAAGGCGCCCCCCTCCCGGCCGCGGCGGTCCATTTCACCCTGGAGGCCCTGCGCAACGTGAAACGACCCGAGGGCGAGGCGGGCTGGGATGTCTTCCAGGGCGCGCACCGGGTGGCCTGGAAGACCGGCACCAGCGTGGGACACCGGGACGGCTGGGCGATCGGCGTGACCGCCCAGCATGCCGTGGGCGTGTGGACCGGCAACGCCGATGGGGAAGGTCGCCCGGGACTGACCGGCACCCTGGCCGCAGCGCCCTTGCTCTTCGACCTGTACGGCAGGCTGCCTCCCGGCACGGCCACGGCCGTGCCGCATGACGGCCTGGTGAACGCGCCCCTTTGCCGGTGGAGCGGGCACCGGGCCGGCCCCGACTGCCCTGCGGTGGATACCGTGGCGATCCCTCCGGCCGGTGTGCGCACTCCGCCCTGCCCCTACCACCGGTCCATCCGTGTTGACCCCACGGGGCGCTGGCGGGTGGGTCCGGAGCAGGACGGCCGGAACGTGGCCTGGGCGGTACTGCCACCCGGCATGGAACACTACCTGGCCCAACGCGACCCTTCGTTCAGGCCGATCCCACCCCGCCGCGATGGCGGTGACGAGCACCAGCCCATGGAGGTGCTGTACCCGGATGCGGGCGCACGGCTCCTGCTCCCCATCCAGCTCGATGGTGAACGCGGCCGCACGGTGGTACGCGTGGCCCACCGGGACGCGGATGCGGTGATCGACTGGGACCTGGACGGCAGCTACCTGGGCCGCACCAGTGGCGACCATCACCTTGCCCTTGCACCGGCCGAGGGCCCCCACCTGCTAACTTTGACGGACGACCACGGGCATCAGCTCAGGCACCGCTTCTCGGTGCGGAGCGCCCCGGCAGCGGCCCCATGAGGCATTTCCTTCCCGCCCTCCTGCTCACGGCCGCATCGCCCCTGGCCGCGCAGCCCGACACCCTTTTCATCACCGAGCACGGCACCACCTCGGCCTACGCGGTGGTGTATCCGTCGCACCCGGGCGATGGCGACTTCCGGCTGGTGGGGCGCTTCGCCATGGACACCGCCCGGGTGGCGGTGGAGCTCGACCACAAGCGCGGGCGCCCCTGCGGCCTGTACCGCGCCTACTACCCCGATGGCCGCCCACTGATCTTCGCCGTGTACGGTTATACAGGCCTGCATGGTGATTGGACCGAGTACGATGAGCTCGGTCGCATCACGGTGAAGGGGCAGTACCGGGAAGGCCTTCGCGAAGGCACCTGGGCCTTCCGCGCAGAGGGGATCGTGGGGCACTACCGGAAGGGCCTTCGCCACGGCAAGTGGAAGTACTACCAGAACGGCAACCTCGTACGCGAGGCGAAATACCACAACGACAAGCTGGTGAAGGGCTCCGAGATGAACATGGGGCCATGACCGCTTAACGTTCCTTAACGCGCCATTGGAACCTGCAGCGGTGCATCCCCGTTACATTCATCCACGAATGACCACACCCTTCCCCCTCCTTCGTCCGCTCGGCTGCCTCGCCCTGGTGCTTCCGTTCGCGCTCAGCGCGCAGCAGCCATCGGCCGTGAGCAAGTTGGATGCGCTGATGTACCATATCGATCGGATGTACGTGGACAGCGTGGACGACGACCAGCTTGTGGAGAAGGCCATCGTCAGCATCCTGGAGGAGCTCGACCCGCACAGCACCTACATCCCCAAGGAGGAGCTCGAGGAGGTGAACGAACCCCTCAAGGGCAATTTCGAAGGGGTGGGCATCCAGTTCAACATCGTGCGCGACACCATCTACGTGGTGGACGCCATCGCCGGGGGGCCGAGCGAGCGTCTGGGCATCCGGGCCGGCGACCGCGTGGTGCGCATCGACGGGGAGAACGTGGCCGGCGTGGGCTTCAAGAACGCCGACGTGATGAAACGGCTGCGGGGCCGCAAGGGGACCAAGGTGGAGGTGGGCGTGCTGCGCCGCGGCGTGGCGCCCCCCCTGGAGTTCAGCATCACCCGCGACAAGATCCCCATCTTCAGCATCGAGGCCGCCTACATGGCCACCCCGAACACCGGGTACATCAAGGTGAGCCGGTTCAGCGCCACCACCATGAAGGAGTTCCGCGAGAAGCTCGACGAGCTGCGGCGCAAGGGCATGCAGGACCTCGTGCTCGACCTTCAGGGCAACGGCGGCGGTTACCTGCGCACCGCCATCGAGATGGGCGATGAGTTCCTGGGCGACCGGAAGCTCGTGGTGTACACCGAGGGCCGTTCGACGCCCCGCGAGGACACCTACGCCACCGCCGAGGGCCGCTTCGAGAAGGGGCGCCTGGTGGTGCTGGTGGACGAGGGCAGCGCCAGCGCGAGCGAGATCGTGAGCGGCGCGATCCAGGACTGGGACCGCGGCCTCATCGTGGGCCGGCGCACTTTCGGAAAGGGCCTTGTGCAGCGGCCGGTGATGCTGCCCGACGGTTCGGCCGTGCGCCTCACCGTGAGCCGGTACTACACCCCCAGCGGGCGCTGCATCCAGAAACCGTACGAGGGCGGCGTGGAGGCCTACCAGCGCGAGAAGGCCGAGCGCCTGCTCAAGGGCGAGCTCACCAGCGCCGACAGCATCCACCAGCAGGACACGGTGAAGTACTACACCATGCGCAAGCGGGTGGTATACGGCGGCGGAGGGATCATGCCCGACGTGTTCGTGCCCATCGACACCTCGCTCAGCTCCGACTACTTCGGTCAGCTCGTGCGCAAGGGCACCCTGAACACCCACGCCCTCACCTACACCGACGAGAACAGGACCGCCCTGCTCCAGAAATACCGTGATGGCGACCAGTTCCGACGCGACTTCCGGGTGGACGAGGCCCTCATCGCCGGCCTGGTGGCCCAGGGCGAGAAGGACGGCGTGAAGCCCGACCCCGAGGGGCTGTCGCGCAGCCGCACGCTGGTGGACCTGCGGCTGAAAGCCCTGATCGCCCGCGACCTGTGGGACACCTCGGCCTACTGGCAGGTGATCAACCCGGAAAACCCTGTGGACCGCAGCTACCAGCGCGCCCTGGAGGTGCTGAAGGACGACACCTTCCAGCGCCTCGGCATGGCCGATCGTTGATCTTCCGTTAATGCTGGACCACGGGCCCGACCTCGTGGTATTTTCGCGCCCGATAACCAATCCGACACACCGTTCCCATGAAGGACAACATCCAGATCGGCCTGCTGGTGCTCATCGCTGGCATGGTGGGCTACCAGCTCGTGAGCCAGCCCAAGGCCGCTTCGGCCCCGATGGCCGCCAACACCACCGCTCCGCCCGTGGCCACCAACCCCTTCGCCCAGCCGGCCAAGAGCACCTTCGACCCGGCCACGCCGCCCGCCGCCCCCATCACCGCCAACAAGCCGAAGACCGCGGTGAAGTTCGCCAAGGACGAGCATGACTTCGGCAAGGTGATGTCCACCAGCGAGAACACCTACAAGTTCGCCTTCACCAACACGGGCACCGAACCCCTCATCATCGAGAACGCCCAGGGCAGTTGCGGCTGCACCGTTCCCGAGTACCCCAAGGCCCCCATCCCCCCGGGCGGCACGGGTGAGATCAAGGTGGTGTACAAGCCCAACGGCCAGAGCGGCGCCCAGCAGAAGACCGTGACGGTGACGGCCAACACCGAGCCGAACCAGACCATCCTGCGCATCAAGGCGGATGTGACGCCCGACCCCAACGCTCCCGCACCCGGTGCGGCGAAGTGACATCGCTTCCTTCCAGGAGCAGGAGGCCCCGCCGATGTCGGGGCTTCCTGCTTCTCAGGGCGTCCTCAGCAGGGCATCGATCGCCCGGGCCAATGCGCGGTCCTTCTCCGTGACGGCGCCACCGGCATCGTGGGTGCGCAGCACGATGTGGACCCGGTCGTACACGTTGCTCCACTCGGGGTGATGGCGCATGCGCTCGGCGACCAGCGCCACACGCGTCATGAAGCCGAAGGCCTCATTGAAGTCGGCGAAGTGCAGTTCGCGCTCCAGCCCGCCGGGCGTCTCCTTCCAACCGTCCATTCGCTCAGCGGTGGATGGGCAGCGCGATCACCGGCGGCGCTTCCGACGCGCGCACCAGCACCATCTCGTCCACCAGGTGCTTCGCACCGCACACCTTGTCGATCACGAAGAGCACGTACCGGATGTCGACCGCGATGTTGCGGCACTTCGCCGGGTCGAACTGGATGTCGCTCATGGTGCTCTCCCAGGTGCGGTCGAAGTTGATCCCGATGAGCTCGCCCCGGGCGTTGATCACCGGGCTGCCGCTGTTGCCTCCCGTGGTGTGCAGCGATGAGGTGAAGCACACCTTCATGCGTCCGTTCTCCCCGTAAGGCCCGTAGTCCTTGTCGGCGTGGAGCTTCAGCAGGCGCTCGGGCACGTCGAACTCGGCATCGCCGGGGCGGTACTTCTCCAGGATGCCGTCCAGGTAGGTGAAGGGCAGGTACTCCATGCCATCGCGCGGCACGCTGCCTTCCACCCTGCCGTAGCTCAACCGCA
The DNA here is from genome assembly GCA_044344815.1 of Flavobacteriales bacterium. Classification (GTDB taxonomy): domain Bacteria; phylum Bacteroidota; class Bacteroidia; order Flavobacteriales_F; family PHOS-HE28; genus PHOS-HE28. The sequence goes on from JBIJCH010000061.1 coordinate 5,881, forward strand.
GGGTGCTGTTGGCATCGGGCCACCAGGTGCGGTCGGGATAAAGCGTCATCAGCCCCTTCACGTACTGGCGCATGCCCGCCTCCACGCGATCGCCGGAGGCGGCCAGGCGCGGACGCACCCCCTCGAGGAAGGTGGTGTTGAAGCTGGCCGCGGCCTTGAGGGCGGGGTCCTGCTGAAGGCGCTTGGCCACCTTCGGGGAAAAGGTGTCCAACGCCTTGAAGAGCGCCGTGCTGTCGGCGAAGATGGTGCGCCGGTACAGGTCGGCCACCCAGGCGTCCGCTCGTCCACGGCGCGGTCGTAGTCCCTGTGGAAGCCGCGCGCCATGTTGCGCAGGCGGTCGACCTCGGCCTGGAGCTTCCCGTTCGCCTTCAGCTCGGCATGGTTCGCGGCCAGGTTCCTGAAAGCGTCGGCGAAGCGCAGCAGCTCGGGACCCACGTACACGAACTCGGAATACAGGTCGCGGGCCTTGGCCAGCGACACGTATTCGGCATAGGCGGTCTTCAGCTCGTCGAGCACCCCGGCATAGGGCGTGCCCTGCGCCTTGGCCCGGTAGTCGGCCTCCTGCTCGCGCTTCCGCTCCAGGGTGCGCAGCTCGGTGAGCCCGCGCAGCTCGCCGATCCACTTCTTGTAGGCGTTGCTGATGCTCTTCTGCTTGTCGGCGTACTGGATGCGGGTGCGGTCGCTGGCCAGCATGGCCTGGTCGATCACCGCGAGGCTGGCCCTGCGCATCTGGATCCTCAGCGGATCGCCCGTGGTGGTGACGTACTCCACCGCGTAGCTGGTGAGGTAGCGCTGGGTGCTGCCGGGGAAACCGAAGACCATGTCGAAGTCGCCCTCCTTCACCCCGTCCATGCTCACCGGCAGGCTGTGGCGCGGCTTGAACGGCACGTTGGTGAGGGCGAACTCGGCGGGCTTGTTGTCCGCGCCGGCGTAGATGCGGAACACGCTGAAGTCACCCGTGTGGCGGGGCCACATCCAGTTGTCGGTGTCGCCGCCGAAGTTGCCCACGGAGCCCGGGGGCGCACCCACCAGGCGCACATCGCGGAAGGTCTCGCTCACGATGAGGAAATAGCTGTTGCCGAAGTTGAACGGGCGCACCACGGCGGCGTAGTGGGTGCCTTCAACGGCCTTCTGCACGATGCCCTCGGCCACCTTGGCGAAGGCCTCGCGCCGCTGGGGTTCGGAGAGGCCGTTGGGGAGCTGGGAGAGCACCTGGTCGGTCACGTCCTCCATGCGGATGATGAAGGTGGCGGTGAGCCCGTTGTTGCGCAGCTCATCGGCGCGGGTGGCGGCCCAGAAGCCGTTCCTGAGGTGGTCGTGCTCCAGCGAGCTGTGCTCCTGGATGGCGCCGAAACCGCAGTGGTGGTTGGTGAGGATGAGGCCCTCGCCGCTCACCACCTCCGCGGTGCATCCGCCCCCGAACAGCACGATGGCGTCCTTGAGGCTGGTGCGGTTGATGGAGTAGATGTCCTCGGCGGTGATGCGCATGCCCATGGTGAACATGTCGCTCTCGATGCCACCGAGCAGGGTGGGCAGCCACATGCCCTCGGTGGCGAGGCCTGGGCATGTGAACAGGGCGAGTCCGGCGAGCGCGCCGATGAGGCGCTTACGGACGGGGTGCACGGTGCGGGTCATGGGCCGAAGATCGCACGGGGACCGATCCCTTGTGCGATGCGTCAACGTTCCGCCGGCGCGGGGGCGGTGCGCACGGTGTCGGGCGGGGCGGGCGGGGCGGGCTGTTGCTCCTTGTCGATCACATCGGTGATGAGCACGGCGAGCAGCACGATGATGAGCAGTGTGGCGAAGGCCTTGGGGTCCTTGTACAGGGGCCTGCGGTGCAGGTGCACCTTGGCGCGCTGGTAATTGTACAGCAGCCGGCCGCTGTCGCGGTAGCGCAGGATGTCCTCGTCGCGCGGTTCGGGGCCACGGCCTTCGGGGGTGATGCGGTAGCGCGTGCTCATGACCGTGGTGCAAGGTAGGCGCGCAGGGTGGCGAGCACGCGGTGGGTGCGCATCTTGGCCGCGTCCTCGGCGATGCCGAGCACCGAGCCCAGTTCGGCGAAGCTCATGCCGTCCATGTATCGCAGTTCGATCAGGCGCGCCCTCTCCTCATCGAGCCGCCCCATCGCCAGGGCCAGCCGTCGCATGTCGTCGTCCCCTCCGGGAAGGCCCATCTCCTCGGAGAGGCCACGGACCTCGGCATAGCTCATGTCGATCACAACTTCCCGGCGCTTGCGCCAATGCATCTTCAGTTCGTTCAGTGCGATGCGGTACAGGAAGGCCTTGAAGGGATACCCCCGGGGCTGGTAGCGGGGCAGTGCGAGCATGGCCTTGAGGAAGGTCTGCTGCGTGAGGTCGGCCGTGAGGTCGCGGTCGCGCGACCGGCGCAGGATGAAGCGGAAGATGGCCAGGAAATGCGCCTCGTAGAGAGGCGCAAAGGCCTCCGGCGAGCGCTGCGCCGCCTCGATCATGGCTTCCTCCCTCCTGCTGTCCATGGGTTCCCGAAGGTCGGTAATGCAGGTCAGTGCGGGACGTAACGCCCTGACCCTGTGAAGGCTGGGTGTAACCGTCCATCACCTATCGCCGTTCAAGCCAGCGGCCACGAATGGGTCCGGACAACCCACAAAGACCAAGGACCATCGACAAATGCCCGCCACTCTGAGGCATTCCGGATCACGGTCGACCGTTGCGCACGGGCTTGCCCTTGTGCTGTTCGTCCTTCTGCACGCGGTGGCGTACACGCAGGCACCCACCTGGAACTGGGCGCGGACGCTGGATGCCGGCAACGAGGAGCACGTGCGCGACATCGCCGTTGAACCCATCACCGGGAACAGCTACGTCGTGGGCGACTACAAAAGTGCCACGGCGGGTGTGGCACCCTATGGGCTGCCCGCATCGGCCAGCAGTTCCACCGACG
>JBIJCH010000424.1:0-2526 GCA_044344815.1 Flavobacteriales bacterium
CTGATCTGGAGCCTCGGCATCAGCAGTTCGCAGGATGATGCGGCCCTGGGCGTGGCCGTGGCCTCCTCGGGCCTGGTGGTGATCACCGGATACAACGGTGGCGCGATCGCCGGTATGGGATTGCCCAATGCAGGTCAGAGCGATGCCTTCGTGGCCGCCTACGATGCATCCGGCACCTTCCAATGGGCGAAGAGCATCCGCAGCAACCAACCCGACAAGGGCACCGGTGTGGCCATTTCCGGCAGTACGGTGGTGGCCTATGGCACCTTCACGAATCACAACTCGCTGAGCGGGGTGCTTTCCACCGTTGGACTTGCCAACGGACGGTCCTATGGTTACCTCAATGCCTATGACCTTTCGGGTGCGATGCAGTGGTCGATCACCGCCGTGTCCAATGACCATCTCCTATCCGAGCGCATCACCGCCGATGCCACGCATGCCTACGTGGTGGGCATTACCGAAGGCACCAGCTTCAGCTGGCTCAACAGCCTGGGGAACACGAGCACCAGTACAAGCACTTCGGATGACCACGCGCTCTTCTGTTCGGCCATCAGTCTCTCCGGCACACCTACCTGGTCCCGGTTGATCAACAACCCGTGGGGGTCCGGCGTCGGGTGCAACGGAGTAGCGGTGGATTGCGGGGCTGTTTACATCACCGGCAATTCGCACAACGGTTCCGTATTCCCCGGGGGGGTCACACCCACTTCGCCCGGCACGCACGACTACTGGTTCCTGGCGGCATTGAGCCGAAGCACCGGCACCACCAATTGGGTGCGGGCCGCTGCGAGCTCCATCCAACATGGAGTGAGCGGTTACGATGTGTCCGTGGGACACAACGGGCAGATCCACGTCGCAGGGTCGATGGCCGGAACGGTGACGACCGATGGCGGCACCGTGCTCAACGGTGGCAGCAATGCGGACATCAGCATTGCGCGCTTCAACAGCGATGGCACTGCGGTCTGGTTCAGTCGCCAAGCGAGCGCGGATGACGAATTTGCCCTGGCCATCGCCCACGTCGGTGGCGGCAACCTGCTTGCCGGTGGCTGGTATGAGAACGGGCTCACCCTCGGCGCCAACACGTATCCCGGCAGCAATGGGACCAACCTCTTCACGGCCAGCCTCACCGACCCGGTCTGGTCCACCGTTCCGAACAACCCGGCCCGTTTCGCACAGCCCGGACCGTTCTGCTTCGGCGGCGCCTCGGTGGACCTCAACGACTTCCTGACGGACCACGCGGACGCAGTGAGCACCAGCTCCGGTGTTTCCGCTCCGCAGGAAGCCGTTGGCCCGGCCAACACGATCGGCGCCGACTTCAATACCGTGGGCGGTTGGGAGGTGCTTGACCTGGGCGACACCGTTCACATCGGCGAGGCCGTGATCCTCACCTGGCGCAGCCAGACCAGCGGTGTGCAAGCCCGCATGCTCGTGTCGTCCTCTTCGGACGGCATCACCTGGAGCACGCCCATCACCTACTCCACCACCAGCGGCACCTATGTGACCACCAACCATCCGGTGGCCGTGAACGCCCGCTACATCAGGGTGCAGCGCCACAGCTCCGCGTTGTACACCGGTTTCCTGCTGGATGCGTTGCGCTTCCTCGGCAGCACCATGACCGGCGGTACCTGGAGCGGCGGTCCGTACGTGACGCCTTCAGGCATCTTCACACCCGGCGCGGTCGGCAGTTACCCGGTGGTCTACACCTTGTTGGCAGGACAATGCACCTACGTGCACACGCGCACCGTGACCGTATCGGCACCTGCTGCAGGCGGCACGGTCACCGGCGGCGGCACCTTCTGCCCCGGCTCCACGGGTACGCTCACGCTCAGCGGGCATACGGGCAACATCGTGCGCTGGGAGCGCAGCACCGATGGCAGCACCTGGCTCCCCGTTGCGAACAGCACGAACACACACACCTGGAGCGGGATCTCCGGCACGATGCACTTCCGCGCGGTGCTCGACGGCGGCCCGTGCGGAACGACGACGAGCGCAGCGGCCGTCGTGGTCGTTGAGGATACCGCACCACCGGTGTTCAGCAACTGTCCGGCGAGCCTCTCCGCCAATGCCACGGCCGGATCATGCGGAGCGAACGTGGTATGGAACACACCGACCGCCACGGACGCCTGTGGAGCGGTGACCGTCACCCAGACCCAGGGACCCACCAACGGCACGAGCATCCCGGTCGGCATCCACAGCGTGACCTATACCGCCGTGGATGCCCATGGAAATACCGCGACCTGCTCGTTCACGGTGACCGTGAACGACGTGACGCTCCCTGTGATCACATGCCCCTCGGATATCGCCGTGAACGCCGCACCCGGCGCCTGCGGCGCGGTGGTGACCTATGCGACACCGGTGGGGACGGACAACTGCCCTGGCGCCAGCACCATACTCCTTGCAGGCATGCCCAGCGGCAGTTTCTTCCCCGTGGGCTCCACCGTCATATCGCATCGGGTCACGGCTGCGAACGGTGACCAGCGGACCTGTTCATTCTCGATCACGGTGTATGACAACGAAGCGCCCTCGTTG
>JBIJCH010000244.1:0-4386 GCA_044344815.1 Flavobacteriales bacterium
ACTACCGCAACAGCATCACCTGCATCAACGTGCACTTCAACCACCGGTGCTGGAACGATGGCTACCACGCCAGCCACCACATCCATCCCACCATGCACTGGACGGAGCATCCGGCCTTCTTCCGGGACAACCTGGCCACCTTCGGGCGCAACAAGGCCGTGGTGTTCGACGGCCTGGACTTCAAGTCCGTCTTCCTGTGCCTGCTCCGCGACCGGTACGATGTGCTGGCCGAGCACTTCGTGGACATGGGCGACAACTTCCGCACGGATGAGGAGGTGATCGCCTTCCTGCGCTCACGCACCGCGCGGATCCCGCAGGCGAAGGTGCAGCCCGCCTGACCGGAGGTACGGGCCGTGTGACGCGGAGCGCCCCGGCAAGGTGCGAGAGCAGGCCAGGTCGCGGCAAAGCGGATCGTGTGCCCCCGGCCTTGGGAAGGTGCGCCGAAGGCGTGATCAGCCGCCGTCCCTTCCCTTGGTCTCGTTCCAAGTGCGGTACAGCGCCGTGATCGGTGGCTTGCTGCGGTCCACCTCGCGCAGAGGCTCGCATTCCTTCAAGGTGGCATGGAGCTGCGCGGGGAGCTGCTGGTACAACTTCGTGCCCTCGGTCTTCCAGGCGAGCATGTCGTCGCTCACGTCCTTCACCACGCGGGCGGGGTTGCCCACGATCACCTTCCGGGCCTCCCACACGGTATCGGCCGGCAGGAAGCTGAGGGCGCCCACGATGCAGCCCTCGCCCAGCACCACGTTGTCCATGAGCACCGCGTTCATGCCCACCAGGCAGTTGGCGCCGATGGTGGCCCCGTGGATGATGGCCCCGTGGCCGATGTGCGCGCCGGGATGCAGCACCACCTTCACACCGGGGAACATGTGGATGGTGCAGTTCTCCTGCACGTTGCAGCCGTCCTTCACCACGATCTCACCCCAGTCGCCCCGCAGGGCCGCGCCGGGGCCGATGTACACGTCGGCTCCGATCACCACGTTGCCGGTGACGGCCGCCTGGGGGTGCACGAAGGCCGAGGGATGGACCACGGGCCGGTAGCCGTTGAACGCGTAGAGCATCGGTGGTGGGGTGGGGGTTGGTGCGAACCTACGCCGGGAACGGGCTCCAAGGGGGCTGAACCGCCCGCGGTGGCATTCATGAATGTTAAGCCATGGTTAACTATATGCAAAGAGGAGGGCGTCACCCACTGCCATCGGGACACCCGGTTAGCTTTGCGCCGCTTTCAACCGAACCACCATGGCCCTGGACGCCCTCTTCAAGATCTTCCGCCCGAAGGACCGGGTGTTCTTCTTCCACTTCGAGGCCTCGGCCGCCAACGTGCTGAAGATGTCGGAGGACCTGGTGGCGATCATGAACACCGAACCGGGCGCGGTGCGCACCGGGCTGCTGGAGCGGCTGGAGCTGGCCGAGCATGCCAACGACGACCTCACGCACACCATCTTCACCGACCTGGCGCGGAACTTCATCACGCCGATCGACCGGGAGGACATCCATTACCTGGCCTCCGCACTGGACGACGTGGCCGACTTCATCCTGGCGAGCGCCAAGAACCTCGAGCTCCTGGGCATGCACACGCCCGACGACACCTGCCGTGAGCTCGCCCGCCTGGTGAACGAGGGCTGCGTGATCATGCAGCAGGCGGTGCAGACGCTGCGCAGCGTGCAGAACGCCTACATGAAGACCGACTTCGTGCAGCGCATCAACAGCGTGGAGAACCAGGCGGACGAGGTGTTCGACCGGGGCATCCAGCGCCTTTTCGCCGAGGAGAAGGACCCCATCAACCTCATGCGCAAGCGCCTGATCTACGTGGACCTCGAGCTCGCCACCGACAAGTGCGAGGACGTGGGCAACGTGCTGGAGTCCATCTTGCTGAAGTACGCCTGAGCGCATGACCCTGCTGGTCACCATCATCGTCCTGGCGTTGGTGTTCGATTACATCAACGGCTTCCACGACGCCGCCAACTCCATCGCCACGGTGGTGAGCACCAAGGTGCTCACGCCCTTCCAGGCCGTGCTGTGGGCGGCCTTCTTCAACTTCGCCGCCTTCTTCATCTTCAAGGACCATGCGGTGGCGAACACCATCAGCAAGACGGTTCACCAGGAGTTCATCACCCTGCCGGTGATCCTGAGCGGCCTCATCGCGGCCATCATCTGGAACCTGCTCACCTGGTGGTACGGCATCCCCTCCAGCAGCTCGCACACCCTCATCGGGGGATTCGCCGGCGCCGCCCTGGCCCACGCCCTGGCCACCACCGATGGGTTCACCTTCCGGGACGTGGTGGAGAGCGACAAGATCACCAAGACCCTCCTCTTCATCTTCCTGGCACCGTTGGTGGGCATGCTCATCAGCATGTTCATCACCTTCACCACCATCGTGCGCAACACCTGGACGCGCATCGCCATCATCCTGCTGGCCGCGGCGGGCACCTTCCTGTTGTTCCTGCACCTGCAGGAGGGCAAGCTGGAGGAGAACCTGGCGAAGTACTACAAGGTGGACGAGGCGAAGAAGGCCATGGCGGATGACCCCGCCCGCACGGCCGACTACGAGATGGCCAAGGCTAAGTACGATGCCGCGGCCCCCTTCCTCTCAGGTTTCGGAGCGGGCGGTGGCAAGGGTGTGGCGGCCAGCATCGCCACGGTCGACCCCTCCGTCGACCTGGAGAAGCTCGCCAAGGCGCTCGACAAGTCCGACAACTCGATCATCCGCTGGGGGCTGATGGCCACCGTGCTCCTCTTCATCCTGGTGTACATCTATGTGGAGAAGGCCCGCACGCCCACGGCCTTCAGCATGGCCAACATGTTCAAGCGGCTGCAGCTCTTCAGCTCCGCGGCCTTCAGCATCGGCCACGGGGGTAACGACGCGCAGAAGGTCATGGGCATCATCACCGCCGCCCTCATCGCCAACGGCGACATCACCGACATCAAGGAGATGCCGAACTGGGTGCCGCTGGCCTGCTACACCGCCATCGGCCTGGGCACCCTGAGCGGTGGCTGGAAGATCGTGAAGACCATGGGCACCCGCATCACCAAGGTGACCCCGCTGGAGGGGGTGTGCGCCGAGACCTCGGGCGCCATGACCCTGTACCTCACCGAGCAGATGGGCATCCCCGTGAGCACCACCCACACCATCACCGGTTCCATCATCGGTGTGGGGGCCACCAAGCGCCTGAGCGCGGTGCGCTGGGGCGTCACCATCCAGCTGCTGTGGGCGTGGATCCTCACCATCCCGGTGAGCGCCCTGCTGGCAGGCCTGGCCTACTGGATCTGCACGCTGTTCGGGCTCTGACCCGCGCGGCGTTGTTCCAAGGCGCCCGGCTGCGCACCTTTGCCGCAGCCCTTCCCACATGATCATCCTCGCCGACGGCGGCCTGCACGCCCACCTGCTGCCGCTCACCTTCACCCGTCCCGTGGGGCTCCTGCGCCCGGGCATCCTCACCCTGGGGGAGACCTGGGCCCGCATGACCGAGCTGCCCGTGGGTTACCGCACCGAGGACCATCTGCAGGCGAAGCATCCGCTGCACGCCGACCCCTCCGCCATCGAGGTGCTGGCCGGCCTGCTGCCCACCCCCGACGTGGTGGGCGCGGTGCTCGACCTGGAGCCGGGCCAGGTGCTGATGGCCGGCGACCGGGCGATCGCCTTCCACGGCGAGGGGCAGGCGGCCCCGGCACCCATGGACTGGGAGCGACCACCGGCCTACCTGCGTCCCGTGCGCTTCACCGGCGAGCTCGTGCTCATCGAGCGCCCCTGGCACCTGTTCCAGCACTGCGGCCGCGCCATCATCAACGACTTCGCCCTGCTCACCGAGGGGCGCCGCTCACAGCCCGTGAGCGCCCTGAACACCGTGATCGGCGACCCCGCGCTGCTCTTCCTTGAGCCGGGAGCCGTGGTGGAGGCGGCCATCCTCAACACCACCGGCGGGCCCATCCACCTGGGCCGCGGGGCCGAGATCATGGAGGGTTGCATGGTGCGCGGCCCGCTGGCCCTGGGCGAGGGCGCGGTGCTGAAGATGGGGGCCAAGGTCTACGGGCCCACCAGCATCGGTCCCGAGTGCCGCGTGGGCGGCGAGGTGAGCAACAGCGTGCTGCTCGGCTACAGCAACAAGGGCCACGACGGCTTCCTGGGCAACAGCGTGCTGGGCGAGTGGTGCAACCTGGGCGCCGACACCAACACCAGCAACCTGAAGAACACCTACGGGCCGGTGCAGGTCTTCAGCTATGCGCGCAACGCCCAGGTCGACACCGGGCTCCAGTTCTGCGGTCTGGTGATGGGCGACCACGGCAAGAGCGGCATCAACACCATGTTCAACACGGGCACGGTGGTGGGCGTGGCGGCCAACGTGTTCGGCGGGGGCTTCCCCCCCAAGCACATCCCCGGTTTCACCTGGG
>JBIJCH010000011.1:0-15436 GCA_044344815.1 Flavobacteriales bacterium
AGCTGGCGTTCACCAGGCCCAGGCGGTCATCGAGGTAGCTGCCCAACAGGCACCGGCTCAGGTTGCTGGTGCGCACGGGGTTCTCGCGCGTGGTCCACGCCAGCACGGTGCTGCTGTCCAATTCATGCACCAGCAGGGGGTTGCCGGGCGGCAGCACGTCGGCATCAACGCCGTCATCGGGCTTGCGGCAGCCGGTGGCCAGCAACAGGGCGCAAAGCAGCACGGCCCCGAGGGGGAGCCGTGTGCGGGGGAACGGTAGGAACGCGCGGTTCAACGTCAGACCAACGCTTCCTCGAGCACGTTATGATAGAAGTCGGCGTGCGCCTGCAAGCGGTCGGCCTCGCTGGTGTAGCCCAAGGAGGGCTTATCGGCGCCCTTGAAAGCGTTCTCCAGCGTGCGACCCAGCTTGGCACTGCCCTTCACAACGGCGTCGCTCAGGTTCATGCCCAGCTTGTACAGGTCGTCCGTGGTGGGCTTGTTCAGGCCCTTCAGCAGGTCCTTGTTGAAGCCCTCGAGGGCGAGCTTCTTGGCCAGGTCCTTGTCCACGGCCTCGGGCTTCTCGTCGTACACGCTGAACACCAGCTTGGCGTTCTCGAAGTGGGGGTCGTCGTTGAACTGGTGCTTGATGTACAGGGGCACGAAGGCGGTCATCCAGCCGTGGCAGTGGATGATGTCGGGCGCCCAACCCAGCTTGCGCACGGTCTCGAGCACCCCGCGGGCGAAGAAGAGGGCGCGTTCATCGTTGTCGGGGAAGAAGCTCCCTTCGGCATCGTGCGTGGTGGCCTTGCGCTTGAAGTACTCCTCGTTGTCGATGAAGTAGACCTGCATGCGCACGTTCGGCACGCTGGCCACCTTGATCAGCAGGGCGTGGTCGGTGTCGTTGATGATGAGGTTCATGCCGCTGAGGCGGATGACCTCATGGAGCTGGTGCCGGCGCTCATTGATCACGCCGAACTTCGGCATGAACACACGGATCTCGTTGCCACGGTCCAGCATGCCTTGGGGCAGCTGGCGGGCGGCCTGGGCCATCTCGGTACCCTCCGTGAACGGCATGATGTACTGGGAGATGGTCAGGACCTTCGCGTTCTTCAAGCTCATTCGGGGTGGGTTCGGGGAAATGGGACCACAAAAATATAGACTTTTCCGGCCATCTTCAACAACGAAGCCCTTCCTTCGCCACCTTGGAGGGCTCGAACCCGCGCCGATCGTGCAATTCCTCACATCCCCCCCCGCGACCGCCGAGTGGTCGGCCCTCCAACGGCACCAAGGAAGGCAGGTCGCCCTGGTTCCCACCATGGGGGCCCTGCACGAGGGGCACCTGGCGCTTGTCCAAGCCGCCCGGGAAGGAGGTAACGCCGTGGCCGTCAGCATCTTCGTGAACCCCCTGCAGTTCACCAATGCGGACGACCTGGACAGGTACCCCCGGCAGCTGGACCAGGACCGGGCCCTGTTGGAGGGAGCGGGCTGCGACCTGCTCTTCGCCCCGGAGAAGGAGGACATCTTCACCGGGTTCACGCCGGCCCGCTACGAGCTCGCTCCCTTGGATGAGGTGCTGGAAGGACCCAGCCGCCCAGGGCACTTTCAGGGGGTGGTGAACGTGGTGGAGCGGCTCTTCCATTACGTACGGCCGGATGTGGCCTTCTTCGGGGAGAAGGACCGGCAGCAGCTCGCCATCATCCGGCATGCCGCCAAGGTCCATCGATGGCCCGAACGCATCGTGGGCATGCCCACCGTGCGCTCGTTCGAGGGCCTCGCCCTGAGCTCGCGGAACCAGCGCCTCTCCCCCGACGAACGCATCACGGCCCTGGCGCTGTACCGCAGCCTGCAGGCCGCAGCCGCCGTGGCCTTCAATGGCAGCGTGGCGCAGGCGGAGCAGGCCGGCCGCGACACGCTCGCCGCCGAGCCCGGGGTCACCATCGACTACTTCGCCATCGCACATCCAGCCACCCTGCAGCCGCTGACGGACTGGACCGGCCTGGAGGAGGCCGTGGCCTTGGTGGCCGCCCAGGTGGGTCCGGTGCGGCTCATCGACAACATCACCCTCCGGCGGTAATTTCGCCGCCCCTTATGCTAGCCGATGACCATTGAAGTCCTGCGGACCAAGATCCACCGCATCACCGTCACCGAGGCCAACGTCGATTACATCGGCAGCATCACGCTGGACGAGGACCTGATCGATGCGGTGGGCCTGGTGGAGGGGGAGAAGGTGCAGGTGCTCAACGTGAACAACGGCAACCGCCTGGAGACCTACGTGATCAAGGGCAAGCGCGGTTCCGGCGAGGTGTGCCTCAACGGTCCGGCCGCCCTTCGCGCCAGCGTGGGCGACGTGGTGATCGTGATCTCCTACGCCCAGATGACCGTGGAGGAGGCCCGGACGTTCCGGCCCGCGATCGTCTTCCCCGACGAGCGCACCAACAAGCTGAAGGGTTGAAGAAGGCCCTGGTCGGCATCCTCAAGCTCGGCATCCCGCTCGGCATCGGGGTGTGGCTCATCTACAAGCAGTACCACGATCTCGGCCCCGCGCAACGCGAGGAGCTGTATGCGGCGCTGCGCGACGCCGGCATGGGCTGGGTGGCCCTGTCAATGGTGGTGGGCCTGCTCTCGCACATGAGCCGCGGCTGGCGCTGGCGCTACCTGCTCGAACCCCTCGGCCATGCGCCCGGCTTCTGGAACTGCTATCACGCCGTGATGATCGGCTACTTCATGAACCTCTTCCTGCCGCGGGCGGGCGAGGCCAGCCGGGCGGCCACCCTTTACCGCGCGGACAAGGTGCCATTTGAGCAGGGCTTCGGCACCATCCTCGCCGAGCGCGCGTTGGATGTGCTGATGCTGCTGGGCATCGCGGGGCTAACCCTGCTGCTGCAGCTCGACAAGCTCGACCTGTTCCAGCAGCGCATCGCCGACTTCCGGGTGGCGCAGGGCCGCGCGCCGGATGAAGGCAGCGGGCTGGGCTGGTGGCTCCTCGGCGGCCTGGTGCTCGCCGGCCTCGCCGGCGCCTGGCTGGTGATCACCCGCCCCGCGCTGCGCGCCCGCTTCATGGACCTGGTGCGCGGCTTCGGGCAGGGCCTGCAGGCCGTGTTCCGCACGCAGCGGAAGGGCGCCTTCGTGCTCCACACCCTGCTCATCTGGGCCTGCTACGTGGGCATGTTCGCCCTCGGCTTCCTGGCGATCCCCGGCATGGAGGCGGTGCCCATGTCCGGCATCCTCGCCGGCTTCGTGGCGGGCACCATCGGCATCGGCCTTGTGCAGGGCGGCATCGGGGTATACCCGCAGTTCGTGGCCATGATCGTGAGCGTGTACCTCGCGGCCCCGGTAGGCGGCGGCCTCATCCGTCCCGATGCGCTGGCCCTGGGCTGGCTGCTGTGGGTGGCGCAAACACTGATGATGATCGTGCTCGGGGGGGTGTCGTTACTTTTGATGGCCCTGAAACGAAGCCCCGAAGCATGACCGCCGACGTCGCCACCCCCGCCACCGACAAGCGCATCCTGGACCGCATCAGCGCCGTGCGCATGGTGAACGTGTGGCGCCTGAAGAGCGACCGCATCGTGTTCACCAACGGCTGCTTCGACATCCTGCACCGCGGGCACGTGGAGTACCTGCAGGAGGCCGCGGCCCTCGGCGACCGCCTGGTGGTGGGCGTGAACAGCGATGCCAGCGTGCGCCGCCTGGGCAAGGGGTCCGACCGACCGCTGAACGACGAGCAGAGCCGCGCCAAGGTGCTCGCCGCCCTGCGCTGCGTGGACGCCGTGGTGATCTTCGACGAGGACACACCGCTGGAACTGATCACCGCGCTGCAACCCGATATGCTGGCCAAGGGCGGAGACTGGAAGCCCGAACAGATCGTGGGCGCCGACGTGGTGAAGGCCCGCGGCGGCAGCGTGCACAGCCTGAAGCTCGTGGACGGCTTCTCCACCACCGCCCTGGTCGAGCGGATCCGCAATGGCCGCTAAGGTCCGTTCCCAGTACGTCTGCCAGAGCTGCGGTTCGGCCTTCCCGCAATGGCTCGGGCAATGCCCCAGCTGCAAGCAGTGGAACACCCTGGTGGAGGAGGTGCGCGACCGCGTGGAGGAGAAGCGCGGCACGCCGGCCAGTGTGAAGAGCCGCACGCCGAAGCCCGTGGCCATCGGCGACATCCCCGCGCAGGACGGTCCGCGCATCCCGCTCAGCGATGGGGAGTTGGCCCGTGTGCTCGGCGGCGGCCTGGTGCCTGGCAGCATCACGCTGATCGGTGGTGAACCGGGTATCGGCAAGAGCACGCTGTTGCTACAGACCGCGCTGCGCAACCCGCACTTGAAGACGTTGTATGTCTCCGGCGAGGAGAGCGAGCACCAGGTGAAGATGCGGGCGGAGCGGTTGGAAGTGGCGAGTAACGGGTCGCGAGTGACGAGTGGCGAAGCGCTCGGGGACGGGTCCCCGACTCGCCACTCGTCACTCACCACTCGCCACTCCAACAGCTGTTACGTCTTGACGGAAACGAACACGCAGAACATCTTCAAGCACATCGAAGCGCTGGAGCCGGGGCTGGTGGTGATCGACAGCGTGCAGACGCTCCACACCGCCACGCTCGACGCGAGCCCGGGCAGCGTGGGACAGGTGCGCGAGTGCACCGCCGAGATCATGCGCTTCGCCAAGGCCACCGACGTGCCCTTCGTGCTCATCGGGCACATCACCAAGGACGGCTTCATCGCCGGGCCGAAGGTGCTGGAGCACATGGTGGACTGCGTGCTGCAGTTCGAGGGCGACCGTGACCATGCCTATCGCCTGCTGCGCCCGTTGAAGAACCGCTTCGGCAGCACCAACGAGCTCGGCATCTACGAGATGCACGGCACAGGCCTCGCCGCGGTGGAGGACCCCAGCCAGGTGCTGCTCGGCGACCGGCGCGAACGCCCCAGCGGTGTGGCGGTGAGCGCAACGCTGGAAGGGCAACGCCCGCTGCTGATCGAGGTGCAGGCCCTGGTGAGCAGCGCGGTGTACGGCACACCGCAACGCAGCGCCACCGGCTTCGACCTGCGCCGCCTGAACATGCTGCTCGCCGTGCTGGAGAAGCGTTGCGGCTTCCGCCTGGGTCAGAAGGACGTGTTCCTCAACCTCGCCGGCGGTTTCCGCGTGGAGGAGCCCGCGATCGACCTGGCCGTGGTGTGCGCCGTGCTCAGCAGCAACGCCGACATCGCCATCCCCATGGACACCGCGTTCTGCGGCGAGGTGGGCCTCACCGGCGAGATCCGCCCCGTAACGCGCACCGAGCAGCGCATCGCCGAGGCCCAGAAGCTCGGCTTCGCCCGCGTGTTCGTGCCCAAGGGCACCAAGGGCATCGGCCCGGTGAAAGGCATCGAACTGGTGCAGGTGGGGCAGGTGAACGAGGTGCTGTCGCACTTGTTCGGGTGATCCCATGCGCTTCGTCCTCCCTGTCCTGGCCCTGATCACCGCCATGTTCGGCGGGTGCGATCATGCCGCCGATCGGACCACTGCTCCGAGCCGATACGCCTACCCCACCTTCCCGCCCGAACAGCTCCGCGAGGACCTCGACGTGCTCGTGCGGCAATTGGACAGCGTGCATTACGACCTGTACCATGCGCACCCCAAGGCCACCTTCGACAGCCTGAACCAGGTCTTGCGCAACGGCATCGACCGGCCGATGGACGCCATGGGCTTCTACCGCCATGTGCTGCCGCTCTTCGACCTGCTGGAGGATGCGCACACGCTGCTGATCTTCCCCTACGACCATGTGCGCCATTACGCGGAGCAAGGCGGGCGCTTCCTGCCGGTGCAGATGGAGCTGCATGAGGGCCGCGCCTTCGTGAAGCGCGTGCTCACGGGCGATGCGCTTCCGACCTATGCCGAGATCACAGCGATCAACGGCATGCCCATGCGCACCATCGTGCAGGACCTGCGGAAGCTCGCCAACCACGAGCGCCCCTGGAGCGAAGAGGACCACATGGCCTTCCTGCTCCCGCGCATGCTGAACGCGTGGTACGACTTCGACAGCACGTACACACTCCTGTTGCGCACACCATCCGTTCCACTGGACAGCGTGACCCTGCCCGGTGTGACGCTGGAACAGCTGAACCTGCCGGAGACCCCGCACTTCACTTTTCACGATGCCGGTGATGGCATCGGCGTGCTCGACATCGATCGCTGCGAGGACAAGGACCGCTTCGCCTCCTTCTGTGACTCGGTCTTCACGGTGCTGAAGCGCGACCGCTACCAGGCCCTGGTGGTCGACCTGCGCAACAACGGTGGCGGTAGCACGGCCCTCGGCGACACGCTCCTCACCTACCTCACCGACCGGAAGATCACGCAATACCCGCGGGTGAGCATCAAGTACAGCCACTTCCAGTATCCCAACGTGGACAGCACGCACACGATCACCTACGACGCCGACCTCTCCCGCGCGGTGAACAACCCGAAGCGCTTCACCGGAACGGTATACGTGCTGGTGAACGAATTCACCTTCAGCAGCGCCACCGTGCTGGCGGCGACGGTGCAGTGCTACGGGATCGGCAAGCTGATGGGCCGGGAGACCGGCGGTACACAGGTGTTCTTCGATGAGCCCGTGGTGCTGCAACTGCCGCGCACAGGCCAGCGCTTCCTGGCCTCGCACCAGTTCCGGTGGTGTCCCTGCGGAGAGAGCAAGCGGGTCGGCGTAGTGCCCGATGTGCCGGTGCCATGGCACTACGAGGACCACCGGCTGAACACGGATGCGGAACTGGAGGAGGTGAAGCGCCTGGAGCGAGAACGGCGCGGGGCGATGTGATCAGCGCCCGGCCTGCAGCTGCTGTGCGTAGATCGACGCCCGCGACTCGGAGTAGTGATCCACCACCAGTCCGGTGGCGGCGAACACGAGCAGCCCGACGGCGATGCCGGATGTGGTGGCACTGCGCCAGAAGAGCATGAGGCCGATCGCGACCACAAGGCACGCCGCGTACAGGTAGCGGTAATAGGCGTAGTTGCGGTTGACCACGGCCATGCGCACACCCTCGTCGGCGCGTACCCCGACCGCGTCCCCCTGCGTGATGCGCTCGCGCAGCTTCTCCGCATGGGGTCCATCGCGCAACAACAGAGGGATCGCCGTACCACAGGCGATCACCGCGCAAAGCGCCAGCACCACGGCCAGTGATCGCGCGAAGCGGTCGTGCGTGGTCCAGAGCAGCAGGGCTGAAAGGACCAGCACCCCGGCGAAGACCAGGAAGGCGATCATCTCCGTGCGTTCACCGCGGAAGTAGAGGTCGATGGCGGAGCGGAGGGCGTCGGTCATGGTGTGAAGCTACTGAACGACACGGCGCAGGATGCCCATGGCGGCGGCATGGCCGGTGGTGAAGCAACCCTGCAGCAGGAAGCCGCCGGTGGGCGCGTCCCAGTCGATCATTTCACCGGCCACGAACAGGTGCGGATGATGCTTGAGCGAGAGCTCGTCGTCAAGCTCATCCCAGGCGATGCCGCCGGCCGTGCTGATGGCCTCGGCGATGGGGCGCAGGCCGCTCACCGGGATGCGCAGGTGCTTCACATCGTGGGCGAGATGAGCCCCGTCCATGAACCGGTGCTGCGGCGTGAAGGCCTTCAGCAGCGCCACCTGTGGACGGTCGAGCTTCAGCGCGGCCATGCGCTCCTTCCAGGCCGCACCGGCCAGCCGGCGTTCCAGTTCCTCCTGCGCCACATCCGGCTTCAGGTCCAGCTCCAAGGTGGGCTCCTCACCCGCTGCCATGGCCGCCCGAACGGCAGGCACCACGGGGTAGATGGCATTGCCTTCCAGGCCGTGCGCCGTGATGGTGGCTTCGCCACGTACGCGGATGGGACCGCTGCGCACGTCGATGTTCTTCAGCGGCTTGCCCGCATGCGTGACCAGGGCGTCGGTCATGGGCAGCTCCACCCCGCAATTGCTCGGCCGCAGTTCGTTCACCCGGATGCCGAACTCCCGGAAAGGCGCCACCCACGAGCCGGTCGATCCGGTCACGGGCCAGGAGGCGCCGCCCAGGGCGAAGAGGGTGGCGTCCGCCTCCAGTGGACCGCGGTGCCCCTCGCCCTCGACCACCGGACGGCCGCGCTCATCGAACACGGTGAAGGCATGACGCGTGTGGATCCGCACGCCACGGTCGGCCAGGCGCCGCTTGATGGCCTGCAGCACCTGCGCCGGCTTGATCCCGCGCTCGGGGAACACGCGGCCGCTGGTGCCCACGAAGGTCGGTACGCCAAGATCGAGCAGCCATGCCCGCAATGCCTCCGGCCCAAAGGCCTCCAGCAGAGGCCGCATGCGGTCCGCCGGGGTGTACCAGCCGGCCAGCGAATCGCCTTCCGCCGCATTGGTGATGTTCAGTCCGCCCTCCCCGGCCACCAGGAACTTGCGTCCCACCTGCCGGCCCTGCTCGTGTACGTGCACGTCGCAATGGACCGCGAGGATGTCCGCCGCGATCAGCCCGGCCGGGCCACCACCGATGATGCGGATGACCGGTCTGTGCTTCATGAGGCGCGTTCGAAAAGGTGATCGTAGGCGTGCACGGTCCACGAAATATCGCAGGGCACGACCGGGTCGTGATCCGGACCACAAGCCAGAAGCTCCAGCACGGCCGCGGTCATCCCTTCGATGTCCTCCGCCACACGCCAACGCGGCCCGGGCACAGCGATGCCGACCGCACGTGAAACGATGGCCATGCCGTGGAGCATGGCCTCATTGAACACGTAGCCCTGCGATTCGTAACCGGAAGGATGCACGAGCACCCGGCTCCGGGCCATAAGGCGCATGGCCTCCGCGCGCGGCACCTCGCCGAGCACCGTGATCACGCCTTTCGGCACGGAACATCCCACCAGTTCATCGATGGACCGGTCATGCGCTGGGATGCGCGCGCCCGCCATCACGGCCTTGATCGGTCGATGTTCCGCCACGCGGCGCACGATCTCCACCAGCTCCGCAGTGCGCTTCAGCGGGATCAGCGAGCCGGCGAACAGCACATCGATGTCACGTTGCGCCGCTGGTGCCGCCGCCCGGGGATCGACACCCCAACCGATGATGGCCTCGGGATCACGGCCCGTCATGCCCTTGAACATGGCGGCGTGGCGTTCGCTGAGCACCACGAAGGCCGATCGGCCCGAACGCACGCAGCGCCACCACCACCGTTCATCGCGTGCGTCCCGGCCCTGCAGGGTGGCCACATGGCGGGCGCCGGTGCGCCTGGCGATCCGCTGGCCCAGCCAGGCGCATTCGCCCAGCCACAGGCTGTGCACCCGATGGAAGGGATGCGTACGGTGAAGCCGCCACGCGAAGCGCATGGCCCGCAGCCACGTGAGCGGCTTGGCCCACCGGCGGTTCGCACCTCCGCATGGGTACACCTCCGCCCCGTGCCACGCATAGGGCCGGCGATGAAAGGGGTATTGCGTGGCGATCACACGCACCCTTGCGGCGGGATGGAGCTCCATGTAGCGCCGGAGGTAGGCCTGCATCGGGGGAATGCAGCCATCATCCGCCTCATCGCGCGGGAATCCCGGCGTGATCAGGAGCAGGTCGTCCATGGCACAGCGAAGATGCCGCCGATCGGCCATACCTGACCTTTCTCATGCCCTACCGTTGAGGCCCGGCGGACCTTTGCCCCATGAACGCGGACCTTCTGCGGAAATACAACGTGCCTGGTCCGCGGTACACCAGTTACCCGGCTGTGCCGCATTGGACGGAGCCGCCCACGCCAGCGGAGCGGGCCACGCACGTGAGCGCCTCCTTCTCCCGCACGAACACGGCGGAAGGGATCAGCCTGTACGTGCACCTGCCGTATTGCGAGAGCCTCTGCACCTATTGCGGCTGCAACACGCGCATCACGGTGAACCACGCGGTGGAGGCCCCGTACGTGCGGGGCGTGCTGGCCGAGTGGGCGATGTACCGGGCCCTGTTCGACGAGGCCCCGCGCATCCGTGAACTGCACCTGGGCGGCGGCACCCCCACCTTCTTCTCGCCGGCGAACCTCCGCACGCTGGTGGAGGGGCTGCTGAGCGGTGGCGTGCTCACGCAGGACGCCGAGCTGGGCTTCGAAGGCCACCCGCACAGCACCACCGACGAGCACCTCGACACATTGCACGACCTGGGTTTCCGCCGGCTGAGCATCGGCATCCAGGACTTCGACCCGCGGGTGCAGGCCGTTATCAACCGGGTGCAGCCCTTCACCGAAGTGCAGCGCGCCTTCGATGCGGCAAGGCGCGCAGGCTACACCAGCATCAACGCGGACCTCATCCACGGGCTTCCGCTCCAGAACGAACGCAGCATCCGCCTCACGATGGCGCGCACCCTGGCCCTGCGCCCCGACCGCATCGCCTTCTACGGCTATGCGCACGTGCCCTGGGCGCGTCCCGGCCAGCGCCGCTACACCGAGGCCGACCTGCCCGCCGACGCCGAGAAACGCGCGCTTTACGAGCTCGGCCGCTCGCTGCTGGAGGAGGCGGGCTACGTGGAGGTGGGCATGGACCACTTCGCCCTGCCCGGCGATGCGCTGTACAAGGCCATGGTGAACGGCACGCTGCACCGCAACTTCATGGGCTACACGCCCGTGCGCACGGACCTGCTCATCGGTCTCGGTGTGTCCGCCATCAGTGATGCGTGGACCTGCTACGCGCAGAACGCCAAGGTGGTGGAGGACTACCTGCAGCGCGTGGACGGGGGCGACCTCCCGGTCTTTCGCGGTCACATCCTGTCGGACCGTGACCTTGCCGTGCGCGAGGTGATCCTGGACCTGATGTGCCGGTTCAGCGCCGACCTCGCCCCGATGGGCTGGAGCGCGCAGGAGACCACGGTGCGCATGGCGCTGCTGGAGGCCGACGGCATCGTGGCGGTGGAGGGCACGCGTGTGCGGGTCACCCCGGAAGGGCGGGCCTGCGTGCGCAACGTGTGCATGGCGGTGGACCCCTATATGGCCGCGCCGGATCCCGGCAGGCCCATGTTCTCCCGGACCATCTGAGGCGTCCGGCCTCAATCCTTCACCAGCTCGTACAGCTGCCGCAGATCGGGAGAGAGGATCACCTCGATGCGGCGGTTGCGCGCCTTGTCGGCGGGATCGACCGGAACGAACTCGCCCCGCCCCCCTGCGGTGACGATGCGCGGATCGAGCCGGCTGCTCTCCTGCAGGATGCGCACGACGCTCGTGGCGCGCAGCACGCTGAGGTCCCAATTGTCCTTGTAGGGTGCGCCGGGCAGCACCTTGTCCGTGTCGGTATGCCCCTCCACCAGGATGTTCAGGTCCTTCTCGTTCTCCACGGCCTTCGCCAGCTTCACCAGGGCGTCGCGGCCCTGCTGGTCCACCACGGTGCTGCCGCTGGGGAAGAGCAGCTTGTTCTCCAGGCTCACGTAGATCTTGCCACCGCGTTGCTCCACCGTGAGGCCCCTGCCCTCGAAACCGGTGAGGGCCTTGCTCACGCGGTCCTTGAGCGACCTCATCGCCTGGTCCTTGCGGTCGAGCTCGGCCTGCAGCTCGGCGAGCCTCGCTTCGCGGTCGGCGAGCGATGCCGACAGGGCCTCCAGGGAGTCCTCCTTGCCCATGAGGCGCAGGCGCACGGTCTCCAGGTCGGTGAGCAGCTTGCGGTTCTCCGAGCGGTCGCCGTCCATGAGCTTGGTGTACTTGTCCAGCAGTTCATTGTTCACCTGGTTGAGGCGTGCCTGCTGGCGTTCGGATGAACGGTGCTCGGCACCGAGACGTGCCGTATCGGAAGCGAGCTGATCGATGCGCCGCTGCAGGCGCTCCCGCTCGGCACGGAGCTCGTTGGCCTCGGCGGTGGCCTGTTCGGCCCTGGCCTGGGCGGCCTCCTCGCTGCGCTTCAGGTCATCGGCGCGCCGCTGCGTTTCCTCGTACTTGCGCGCAGGCACGCAGGCGGCCAGCAGCAGGATGGGGAGAAGCGTGCGCAGGAAGGCGTGGGGTCGGAGCATGCGTGGCGTATCTTTTCGTCGGCACCAAAGTTGCCCGGCCCTTCACCGCAGGCCGGGCGTGTTCGCAACCTTTTTTTGAACACTGCGTTCCTGTGGAAGCGATGGCCGGGAAGACACCCCATGGACTTGGTCCCGACTGGCTGCTTGCGCCGGGGATCGATCTGGAGCTGAAACAGTACATCCTGCTGGGCTACCTGCAGTGTGTGCGGTCACGTTTCGGCGAGCACAAGCTGTACCCTCATTTGGACGAGCTGAACGGGCACCTGGAGCGGCTGGTGCGGCTGCGCGACCGACGCCGGGAGCTCCAGGACATGCTCGCCGGCGAGGTGGTGGGCCTTGATCTGGAGCGGGCGGAACTGGTGCGGGCGCACCGGGAGGAGGACGCCCTGCTGCAGGTGATCGACGACGTGCTGGCCTTCGCGATCCCCGAGCTGCGGACCTGCCTGGGCGGCGGCCACGAGCTGCGCAGGGAGCTGGCCGGCCACATCCGGTTCGGTCCGGTGGGATTGCTGCCGCTGGACGCGCGCGAGGGTTACCTCATGCTGCGCCAGGGCCGCGAGGCAAGGGTCTACGCGTACCGGGTGCCGCTGGTGCGCTGCTCCGGCGAGGACGAAGCGCACCACCGCATGCGCACCCACTACATCGGCTCGTACACCGTGAGCATCACGCATACGTACGACGGCATCCGCGCCGAGCTGGTGCGCACCAACCGCCAATTGCCGCATCCGGCCACCTTCGTGTTCGAGGCGGACATCACGCTGCCCCACATCGAGACCTTCATGCCGCTGGCCAAGCAGTTGGTGAGCGGCCAGCTCGGCCGTTCGGCGGCCTAGTCGTTGCGCTTCGCCGGGTCGAACCACACACGCGAGAGGTCCCGCAGGTCCATTGCGTTCATGGGCATGTCCATCACCCAGGGCTGCAGCAGCCGCACCGTGCGATCAAAATAGAGGGGCGCCACCGCCGCATCCTCCATCATGCAACGCTCGGCCGCTGCCAACAGCGCAAGCCGGCGGGCGGGGTCCATGGTGGTGCGTGCCTGCTGGTAGAGCGAATCGAACCGGGCGTTGTGGTAACGGGTGGTGTTCAATGGTGAGGCCTGGGCGGTGTCGAGCACCGCATTGTTCCCGTGGAACAGGGCGAGGAAGTTCTCCGGATCGGGATAGTCGGCCACCCAACCCTGCCGCCAGAGCAGGGCCCGACCTTCATCCACAAGCGCATAATGCTGGTCGATCGGCAGCACGCTGATGGACAGGCCGATGCCGAGGTTGCGCTCAAGCATGCCCTGCACGGCCTCGGCCACGCGCACATAACCGAAGCCGTCGTTGTTCACCTGCAACCGGACGGGGGGGAACCCCTTCCCTCCCGGGAACCCGGCCTCGGCCAGCAACTGCCGCGCCCGCTCGGGGTCGTAAAGGAGGCCGGGCACCTCCTTTTGGGGATAATCCTTGAGGCCTGGTGGCACGATGCCATGCTCCGCCACGATCGCCGCACCCTTGAGCACGCTGTCGATCAGGAACCGTTGGTCGATGGCCATGGCGAACGCCTTGCGCACGGCGGCCTGGTCGAAAGGCCTGGCCAGGGTGTTGAAGCCGTAGAACTGCACCGAGAGCCCGGGGATGCGCTGCACGCGGTAACGCACCCTGCCCGTGGCGGCATCCATGGTGTCGCTGAGCACATCGGGGCGTTCCAGCGGCGGGTCCACCACCACCGAGAGCTTCCCCTGCAGGAAGGACACCAGCTCGGCGGCCTTGTCGTTGTTGAAGGTCACGCGCACGCCATCCAGGAACGGCAGGGCGTTCCCAAGACCGTCCTGGCCCCAGTAATGCGGCGACCGCTCGAAGACAAGCGCCCCGCCCGAGCCGATGTTGCGCAGGACGAAGGGGCCTGTGCCGATGGCCCGCATGGTGGTGGCCGGGCGGGCGGCCTCCAGCTCGCGGGGGTAGATCCAGCAGCCCTGGTGGGCCAGCACCTGAAGGAACAGCGGGTCGGGCGCGATGAGCTCGATGCGCAGCGTGCGTTCATCCATGGCCCGGATGCCCTCCACCGGCCCTGGGTCCCGGCCTTCGCGCGTGGCCTTGAAATGCGCGTTGGCCCCACGCACGCGGTCCTGGAATAGCCAGAACATGTTGTTCTCCGGATCGGCCGTGCACAGGCGCCGAAAGCAATGCTCCACATCCTCGGCCGTCAGCACCCGACCATCCCCACCGCTGAAGAGGGAATCGTCATGGAACCGGACATCCGGGCGCAGGTGGAACGTGTACGACGTGCCGGCGGGGTCAACCTCCCACCGTTCGGCCAGGCAAGGGCGCACCGTAAGGTCCTGTGGGTCGAAGCGCACCAAGCCCTCGTAGACCAGGCAACCCACGCGGAGCCCGGCCGCGGTGGTGAGGCCCGGCGGATGGATGGAGCGCACAGGCCCGGTCTCGTTCCAGTTGAAAATGCCGCCGTAGGCGCGACCGCCCTTGCCATTGCCGGTCCGGGGGCGTTCCTGATGGCCGCATGCCGCCAGAATCAACAGCAAAAGCAGTGTTCGGACGGCCAGGGACATGCGTAAGTTCCAAAAATACCGGTGACGCCAGGGGCAACGGAACCGACCTTCCACCGTTACCAACAGGGCGCTCTTGATGGACACTGAGGCCCGCTCGGGCGCGTTGGGATAATTTTCAAGCCCTTGCCCACCCACCACACGGACGCCGACCTGATGCGCCCCCTTCGGGTGAAGCACCGTTCCCGCGCGCTGCTGCTGCCGGCCGCACTGATCGCTGCGCTGTCCCTCGTGGGCCAGTCCGTGAGCAACCTGCGCGAGCGCTCCATCCTGTTCACATCCGACAGCGTGCGGCTCGACACGGTGAGCATCGCGCCGGGGAGCGTTACCCTCTGGCGGGCGGAAGGGCCCGTGGACCCCGGCGCCTACCGCGTGGACCCTTACGGCGGCTGGCTCATCCGGCTGGACACCGCGCTCACCGACAGCGTGACCGCCCGGTGGCGCGCACTCCCCCTGCTCCTCACCGGCACGCGCCGCCACAAGGACCCCGAACGCCTCACGCGCCCCTCCGGCGACCGGCCCGACCCCTTCAAGTACACCCCCTCCGCCGTGCGCGAGGACCCCTTCAGCATGAGCGGCCTGAACAAGAGCGGCAGCATCTCGCGCGGCGTGCTGTTCGGAAACAACCAGGACCTCTCGGTGAACAGCACCCTGAACCTCGAACTGAGCGGCAGGCTCACCGACCGCATCAACGTGCTGGCCTCCATCACTGACAACAACATCCCCATCCAGGCCGGTGGCAACACCTTGGAGCTGCAGGACTTCGACCAGGTGTTCATCAAGCTCTTCGACGACCGGCAGGAGTTGATCGCCGGCGATTTCGTGCTGCAACGGCCCACGAGCCATTTCCTCACCTACCTGAAGAAGGCCAAGGGCTTGAGCTACAACACCAAGCTCGGGCCGGAGGCGGCACCGACCGGGCAGGCCGGCGTGAGCGCCGCGGTGAGCAAGGGCCGATTCGCCCGCAACCTCGTGCAGGGCCGGGAAGGGGTGCAGGG
>JBIJCH010000246.1:0-4305 GCA_044344815.1 Flavobacteriales bacterium
AGAAGAAAGGGCTCTTCGGAAAGAAAAAGGGCTAGGCCCGCTCCTACTCCAGCACCACCACCTTGTCCTTCGGCACCTTCACGCTGTAGCCGAAGCCGAACTTCTGATCGGTGCGCGGTTCCACCCGCACCTTCCAGCTGAGGAAGCCTTTCTCCGCGTTCACCTGCGCGCCCCCGTTCTCGTCGAGCTTCACCTCGATCTCGCTGCGCACGGGCACCGGGTACTGGTCGGTGATGGTGAGGTCCACCAGCTGAGCCTTGTTGTTGCGCACCGCGATCTCCCAGCTCACGCTCTCCACCCGCTTGCTTCCCACCACCTGCAGCGCGCTCAGCTCCTTGCGTTTGGTGCGCGTCACCGTCACCCCCCGGTCGCGCCCCAGGCTGATGTCGAGCGTGTCGCCCACCCCGCCCAGGTCCAGCAGGCTCTCGCCCACGTAGGTGCCCTCGAAGTAGATGTAGGCCGGGCCCGCCAGCAGGTTCATGCCCTCCCAGCCCGTCACCGCGGCGAAGAGGAAGGCATCGGGGTCGAGCTTCGGTGTGCAGTAGTAGCGGTAGCTGCTCTTCAGCTCCTGTTCCTGCACGCCCACCTGGTGGTTCTGCCCGTCGCTGGGGATGGTGTAGGGCACGCTGATGGCGAACTCGAAGCTGGTGGTGCGCTCCACCACCGTCTGCGCAAGGGCCGTGGTGGCGGTGGTGTTCTGCACCATGTCGAGGTTCTCGCTCTCCCCATCGAAGTCGATCTTCTGGCGGCGGATGCGCCGCGAGGGGACGCTCTGGATCGAGGTGGCGTTCATCTGCACGCCGGGCTGCCAGAGGTAGCTGTCGGCGTTGCGCGTGAGCTGCGTGGCACTGCCACTGGCGATGGTCACATCCTGCAGGCTCACCTGTTGCGGGGCCATGTTCACGTTCATGGTGCCGCTGTGGATGCCCACGTTCTGCGCCTGGTAGCCCACATAGGTGTATTGCAGCGTTCGGCCGTTGGTGGGTATGGCGATGGCGTAGTAGCCGTCCACGTTGCTGGTGGTGCCGTTCAGGGTGCGTCCGTTCGCATCGAGAAGCACAACGTTCACAAAGGGCAGGGGCTCGCCGGTGCGCGCATCACGCACGATGCCCCGCACATCGCGCACGCCGGCGTTGTAGGCCTGCTGCTGCGCGGGCTGTGCGGCGTACCCGAAGTCGAGCCGCCAGGGCTGCAGCTCCGGCATGATGGCGTCCTTGTCGGGCTGGCCGCTGCTGAGGGCAAGCTCCACCTCCTTCCACTCCTCGCCGGTGTTCTGGTACACCTGGGCCTTGTAGGTGAGCTGCAGCGGACGGGTGATGTCGGACACCCGGATGTCGTAGCTGGGGCTCCAGCCCGCGCTGCGCACCATGTACTTCTGCGTGATGCCCGCGTCGACCGCGCTGTTCGCGCTCACCTCCACCAGCACCTCGCTCGTGGCACGCACCTTCTTCCCCTGCAGCTGGTTCAGTTGCAGGCGGAGCTTGCCCAACTGCTCGTTGAGGTCGGCGATGGCGCGCTGGCGTTCGAGGCGCTTGAGGGCGATGGCCTCCTGCCGGGCCTGCAGGTACTCGTTCACCTTGCTCAGCGCATCAAGGCTGAGGCCCTGTTGCCCTCCCACCACATCGTTCTTGGCCAGGCGGGCGTCCTCCTTGTCCAGCACGGCGAGCAGGCTGTTCTCGCGCGCCAGGTCCTCCTCCTTCACCTTGATCCGGTCCTTGAGGTCGGTGACCTCGGCGCGGTCCTGCTTCTCCTCGAGGTAGTTGAGGCGGTGCTGCACGCCCAGGATGGTGAAGGCCCCGGAGCCGCTCACCTGGATGTTGGCGGGGTCCACCTCCTCGCTCAGCCCGGTGAACACGAGCGTGGCCGTACCCTTCACCAGGTCCACCTTGCCGGTGCGCGTGACCTCGGCACCGCTGAGGAAGACCTTCACGGCCGTGATGCGGGTGGTGACAGGCTTCTCCGCGCCCCGGGTGGCAAGCAAGGGGAAGAGGAGCAGCAGGAGAGCAAGGCAACGGCGCATGGGGAGGCCAGGTTTTCGAGGATGATGCGATCGAGGATCGGAATGCACAACGCGATCACTGGCGGATCAGCGCGTGGCTTCGCACCGCACCGTTGCCCACGACCCGCACGAGGTATCGGCCGGGGGCCAGACCTCCCGTTGGGATCACGCACGGACCTGTCTGAAGCATGTTCCCGCTCCATACCTGCCGCCCGAGCGCATCAAGGAGCTCCACCCGCTCATCACCGGGCAGAAGCTGCAGCGTGGCGTCGCCCTCGGTGGGATTGGGGAACAGGTCAAAGCCGGCGGTGGACGGCTCTTCCAGCCCGGTGATGAGCCCGTTGCTGCGCAGGGGTCGGATGTGGGTGCATGCGTACCCATGCGCATCGTCGAAGAAGTAGAGATCGTAGATGCGGCGCGAGTGGTTGAAGCTTGCCGTGCTGAAATTGAAGTCCCAGGTGGCACCACCATCGTCGCTGAACAGGATGAAGCCCGCTGTACCATCGGCCCGGTAACAGCTTGCGAATCCATTGCCGTCCGGTCGGAAGGTCACGCTCGTCATGATGTACGGCCCCGGATGATTGACGGTGGCGGGCGTCCAGGTGTTCCCACCATCGGTCGTGCGCAGGATGGCGCCATCGTTCCGGGTAGCGACACCGATGCTGGTGCTCAGGAAGTCCACATCACTGAAGCCGTTGTTCGGATCGGCATGCACCTGCAGCCAGGTGAGACCGCCGTCGGTGGTGCGGTAGATGGCGCCGCTGTCCGGCAACTGCACGCCGTTGTTGAAGAGCCGCCGGTATCCGCCACACGCCGCAAAGCCGAGCTGGTCGTCCACGAAATGCAGGCGCGAGACCGGTTGGCCGGGAAGCACGGCGATGTTCGTCCAGGTAAAGCCGGTGTCGGTGCTCATATCAATGATGCCGTTGCCGAGCGCGTCGCCACCCGCGGCAAAGGCAACGATGTCACTCCGCATACGGACAGCCCTGTAATAGCGACCGCTCCCGGTGATCACACTCTCGAAGTCGAAGGCGCTTCCTCCCGCCAGATACTGGTACACGGCCATGCTCTGGTTGTATTGCTTGTGGCCTGCGGCCAGATAGATCGGCCTGCCATTGCTCCCCATGCGTACATCAATGTCCTCGAGATTGCCGGGCGAAGTGGACCAGATATAGCCTCCGGACCCCACCAGTCCGGACCAGGTGATGATGATACCGCCCTCCCCTTGCCCCGGATCGTTGGCTCCGTACACGAAGAGGCCCGTATCCACCTCGTGGAAGGCACAGGCCTGGTGATGAATGGTGATGCCAGAGGACCCACCCCCGACCCATTGGGCCTGGAGCGTGTTCAGCAGGAGAGCAGCGGGGAGGATGAGGAGGAATCGGTGCATCATGGGGTGAAGGTCGGTGATGGGCCCGTACCCGTGAACCCGAAAGAGGTTCGATCAAGGGGGCCTTGCGCGCGTACACGCAGAAGAGGCCCGGGGGGTTGGGTGCCCTTCAATTTTTCCTTTCCGGCATGGAACACTTGGGCCGGCGCCCCCGAGGATGCCCGGATGGCTTGCCGCCGACCCGACCGGGCAACAAGGCCCAACTGGCTGTCGTTCCTTCGCCGCATGGCCTGCCTGGTCCGCACCGTTCTCCTCGCCTTCGTGGGCTGCCTGGTGCTGGCCTTGTGGCTGTGGTGGGAGCTGCAGCACATTCGCAGCGGGTTCCCACCCGACGAGCCGGGCTTCCTGAAATGGTGGTACGACCTGGAAGGCCAGCCTGAACTGGACCTGTTCCTCCTGCAGCTCGGCTACCCGTTGTTCTGGTGGTTCACCCGCAACCCCGCATGGACCGGCTTCTGGGGCTGGCTGCGGAAGGTGCACCTGGTCGCCGTGATCGCCCTTGTGGTCGGCCTACTGCTGCTGTTGCTCGCTACGCCGGATGTGAGCGGGTTCACGAGTTGAGGGGCCTACTCAGCCAGCACCACCTGCACCAAGGGCCTGAATCCGACCGTCGGTACCGGGCCCGTCACGGTGGCCACGCTCTCATTGCGGATGTCGGCGCACACATCGCGCCAGCTGCCACCGGCGGCCAGGTCCGGGTCCTGCAGCCACTCGGCCACGTTGCCGTTCATGCAGTAGAGCCCCAGCTCGTTCGGGAAGTAGGAGGTCACAGGCGCGGTGATGTCGGCATTGTCGTGAAAACGCGCTGCCACCCCCAACGTATCCCCCCGCTCGGCCCGGTAGTTCGCCAGAAAGCAGCCCTTGCTGTTCCGGGTGTACGGTCCGCCCCATGTGTAGGGAGCTGCGGTCTTCAACC
>JBIJCH010000319.1:0-3336 GCA_044344815.1 Flavobacteriales bacterium
TAGGGCGTAGTAAAGCACGTCCTCGCCGTTCACCGCGTGGAAGGCGTTGGTGAGGGTCACCTTGCCGTCGCGGCACACCGCCAGGTCCACACGCTGGGCCGTGCGGTGCAGCAGCAGCACGGGGCCGGTGGTGGCGTACCGCAGCACATTGCGCACCATCAGGGCCTGGAGCGACATCGGTCGTGCGGCGGGGAAGCGCTTCAGCAGGCGGTGCTCGGCGGCCTCGTCGTGCAGGTAGATGCAGCGCGCCCCCAGCGCCTCCACCGGCTCGTCGCGCAGCAGGCCGGTGGGCAGGCTGCCGTGCACCAGGCGCAGGTGCTGCAGCTCCATGCCCGGTGTCAACGCGCTCTCGGGCACCAGGGTGCTGATCTCGGGCAACGCGATGAAGGAGGTGCGGACGGGCCTCGCAGGAAGCCGTTCCACATCGGGTAGCTCGTCGCCCGGCGCGGCATGCAGGGCCACGCACCGCCCGGTGTCGAGCTCGTGCACCGCCCAGGCCGTGATGCTGCCGCCGGCCCAGATGCTCAGGTGCCAGGTGCGCTCCCGGTCGGGCGCATAGGTGTTGGAGGAGACGGCGGTGCGCATGCGGCCCCAAAGAAAGCACACCGCAGGTGGCGGGGGTGCGCCGGGCCACCCGTGGGACCGTACTTTGAGCGCCACGCGATCGACACCAACGCCGTCATGACCACCCGCACCACCGACCTGGGGGCCAAGCTGCTGGCGGAGCTCGGTCACGGGCCAACGCCGGGCCAGCAGCGGGCCATCCACGCGCTGGAGCGGCTGCTGCTCAGCGAGCGGGAGCACGCCACGCTGGTGCTCAAGGGCTACGCGGGCACGGGCAAGACCACCCTGGTGGGCGCCTTGGTGAAGGTGCTCGCGCGCGAGCGCAGACCCGTGGTGCTGCTGGCCCCCACGGGCCGGGCGGCCAAGGTGCTCTCGGCCTACGCCCAGGCGCCCGCGAGCACCATCCACCGGCGCATCTACCGTATGGGCATGGATGGTGACGAGGGTTACGGGGGGCTCTCCGTCGTGCGGCACAAGGATGAGGGTGCGCTCTTCGTAGTGGACGAGGCCAGCATGATCGGGCAGGGCGGTGGCGAGGGGGCCTTCGGCGACCGCGACCTGCTGAGCGACCTGTTCGCGCACGTGTTCAACACGAGCGGTTGCAAGCTGCTGCTCATCGGCGATCCCGCCCAGCTGCCGCCCGTGGGCAGCGACCACAGCCCCGCGCTCGAGGTGAAGGACCTGCGCGGCATGGGGCTCAACGCGGGCGTGGTGGAGCTCACCGACGTGGTGCGCCAGGCCGAGGGCTCGGGCATCCTCACCAACGCGACGGCGCTGCGGCACCTGCTGGACACCGTGCCGCCCGATACACCCAAGGAGGAGCAGCGCCTCCAGCCCGTCTTCATCCAGGGCTTCTCGGACGTGCAGCGCATCGACGGGTACGACCTGCAGGATGCCCTGGAGAGCGCGTACGGCCGGTACGGCGACGATGAGGTGTGCCTGATCACGCGCAGCAACAAGCGCGCGTACCAGTACAGCCAGCAGGTGCGCGCGCGCATCCACGGCTTCGAGGAGGAGCTGTGCGGCAACGACCGCCTGATGGTGGTGCGCAACAACTACTTCTGGGCCGGGCGCAACGGCAGGCCCGAGCTCATCGCCAACGGCGAGGTGCTGGAGGTGAGGCGCGTGCACGGCCTGGAGGAGCGCTACGGCCTGCGCTTCGCGGACGTGACGGCGGGCTGGTGGAACGGGCAGGAATACCGCGAGCTCGACTGCAAGGTGATGGTGGACACGCTCGCGGTGGAGTCGCCGTCACTGCCCGGGCCACGCATGCGCCTGCTGCAGCAGCAGGTACGGGAGGGTGTCGTGGCGCGCACCAAGGGTGAGCTGGTCGCCAAGCTGAAGGAGGACCCATACCTCAACGCGCTGCAGATCAAGTATGCCTACGCCGTCACCGCGCACAAGGCGCAGGGTGGTCAGTGGCAGGCCGTCTTCGTCGACCAGGGCTACATCACCGAGGAGATGCTCGACCGTGAGTACGTGCGCTGGCTGTACACCGCCATCACACGCGCAAGCGAGAAGCTGTACCTGTTGAACTTCGTGCCGCGGTTCTGGGGGGAGGAGTGATCCTCAGGCCTGGAGGAGGACCACGGAAGCGGCCGCCTCGGGCGTGGCCAGGCTCACCAGGTGTGCCGGCCCCACGTGCCAGGTGCGCACGTGGTACTGGGGCGCCGCCATGGCCGTGAAGGCCTCGTGGTCGATGGTCATGTTGTTGAGCGCGGCGTCCACGCGCAGCACGCGCAGGTCGTCCATGATGCCCACGCCGCTGGCCTTCAGCACGGCCTCCTTGCGGGTCCACAGCTCCAGGAAGCGGCGCTTGGGTTCCTCCGCCGCCTCTATGGCGCGGATCTCGGGTGCGGTGAAGTAGTGCTCGCTCACGGCGCGGTGGTCCACCTCGCGGGCCATGGTCTCGATGTCGGCCCCCAGTTCGAT
Source organism: Flavobacteriales bacterium (assembly GCA_044344815.1). Taxonomy (GTDB): domain Bacteria; phylum Bacteroidota; class Bacteroidia; order Flavobacteriales_F; family PHOS-HE28; genus PHOS-HE28. Next base: position 2,497 of record JBIJCH010000319.1, read on the forward strand.
GCCGCTGGCGAAGGCGATGAGCAGGGCGTCCTTGGTGTCGCTCAGGTTGAAGTGGAGGTCCTTGCGCTCGAGGAAGGGCTTCCCGAAGGGACCGCGGGCCATGCGGATGAGCGATGGGTCGCGCTCGAGGTAGTGCCCCAGCAGCGTGCGCAGCAGGCCGTGGCCGAGGATGAACCGCTCACGGTCCACGGCGAAGCGGAAGCGCTGCATGCGTTCCTGTTCGACCGGGTCGAGCAGGGCGGCGTAGGTGGCGAGCCGGTCTCGGATGCGGTCCAGGGGGGTGTACCACAGGTGCACGGTGCCGGCCTCGGGAGGGGCGACGCCTGGTGCGGCCGGGGCGGGCGCGCCGGACAGGGGGCCTTCGCAATGCACCACCAAGGGGCGCGGCACGGCTGCGGGCATGGCTCAGATGGCCGCTGCGGCGCGTTGCCCCAGGGCCTTTTCGATGCTGCGGCCCAGTTCCATGGCCAGGGCCTTCACCTGCGGTTCCTTCACCACGTTGTAGTGGTCGCCCGGCACCACGCGCACCTCAAGGGAGCTGGGCTCCTTCCGCGCCCAGCCCATGTGCTCCGCACCGCTGGAGGCCTCTGCCTTGAAGACGGTGATGGGCCCATGGTACACGCCGGCGTCGTATTCGCGTATCGCCTTGTCGTAGATGTCGATGATGTAGAAATGGCGCAGCCGGGCCGGGAGGGGCTTGTCGCGTTGCAGGTACCAGTTCGTCGCGGCCCGCAACAGCGCGTTCTTCAAGGGGAAGTAGAAGCGTGTCTCCTCCCTCATCACCTTCTTGAACTCGGTCGGTGCGTAGGTGTCGAACAGGGCGAGCAGCGGGATGTCCTC